>JAHEKK010000625.1 GCA_024638395.1 Gemmatimonadota bacterium
GGTGGCGTCGGCGGTCCAGGCCTTGCCGGCATAGAAGCTCACCCCCGTCTCGGCCCCGGTAGGGGTGGGGGATAGAAGCGTTCCCACCAGAAGAGACAATGTCACCGACACGACAAGTCGCATTCCACTCCTCCGACAGCTAGAATGCGGCCTCGACCTCGAGAGGACAAGTGGATGACCATGTGGAATCCGACATCGGGAGGACCGCCCTCGAAGATTCTGGCCATCCAGCTTCGCCGGATCGGTGACTCCGTTCTCCTCGCTCCCGCTCTGGACGGCCTTCGCGAAGGATGGCCCGAGGCCAGGATTCATCTCCTCACCGCCCAGCCGGTGCCGGATCTCTTCGTGGGGGATTCACGCGTCGACGTGACCTGGATCCGATCGGCCCGGGCCAGGCTTCCTCAGCTCAGCTCGGACCTGCGGCGCGAGAACTATGATCTGGTCCTGGACTTTCAGTCGCTCCCCTTGACCGCGGTTCTGGCCCGGGCGACCGGTGCCTACAGCATTGGGTTCAAGAAACGGATCCGCTCGTTCCTCTACGACCGGGCGGTGTCCCTTGAAGACCATCGGGGCTCCGAGTACGCCGCCGATCACAAGCTGGACTTGCTCCGGGCCGCCGGTCTCAACCCGACGCTCTCGATGCCGCGGCTGGCCGGTATGTGGCCGGGGTCCGATCCTTGGAATGATCTCCCCCGAGGTCCTCGCATCGCCCTGGTTCCGGTGAGCCCCTGGGAACACAAGCGCTGGTCGGCGGCGGCCTTTGCCGAGACTGCCCGGATTCTCCATCGGGAAACCGGGTCTGTCTTCGTGGTGGCAGGAGGCCCCGGGGAGGCAGGTCAACTCCGGGAAGTAGCTGGTGAATTGAGCGACGTTCCCCACCGGATTAAGGAATTCACGACGCTGAGGGAATTCGGAGGGTTCCTGGGCGAGTGTCATCTCTTTCTCGGAAACGACAACGGCCCCCGTCATGTTGCCCTCGCGCTGGGAACGCCCACTCTGGCCTGGTTCGGTCACCACAATCCCACCAACTGGACCCCCCCGGAAACGGATTGCCATCCCGTGTTATGGGATCGGTCGAACGCGAAAGGGAGGTTCGTCCGTGAGGATCTCGAAATAGTGCCGGATCAACCGGAGGAGGCGGCCCGCGTGGCGGCGCGCCTCCTGGATTTGGCCGCAAGCAATCCCCGATAGACCGAAACCGTGTTCCGGGCCACTCGATCCATGTCGAACTCGTGGGCGCGTTCCCTGCCGTTTCTTATCAGGGTCTCCCGGAGGTCGCCGTCCGACAGGATTCGCATCACCGCGGAGGCCATCGCTTGGGAATCCGTGGGGTCGACGAGCAGTACGCCGTCGGCCGAGCGAATGATGTCGCTTACCCCACCCTGATTGGTGGCCACCACCGGAACCCCCATGGTCATGCTCTCCAGCACGGCAATGGAGAAGGCCTCCCGGAGGCTGGTGAGCAAAAAACAATCCATGGCCCCCAGCATATCGGCGACGTCCCGGCGGGCTCCCGCGAACACGACCGAATCGCGGATACCCAGTTCTTCGGCCCGTTCCTCCAGTTCTCGCCGGAGCTCCCCGTCTCCGACCAGGAGGAACGAGACATCGTTCCGCTCCGAGCAGATTCTCGCCGCGGTATCCAGGAATCCTCGGTGGTTCTTTATGGGCACCAGGTTGGCGACCATGCCCACCACCAGGTTCCCGTCGGGAATCCCGAACTCCGTGCGTACGTGGTCGGGCGACCGCGAGGCCTTGAAGCCGGAGAGTTGAAGCCCGTTGGGCATGACCCGGACCATCTCCGGAGGGCAGCCGGTCTTCTCGATATACGCCTGTCGCACCGGCTCGGAAACGCAGAACACCTCATCCCGCCAGCGCATCAAGGCCTTGTCGGTCTGCAGTCTTCGTTTCAACCGCCAGTGATCCATGTCGTGGACGGTGGATATCCTCACCGGGACATCGGCCAGCCGCGCGGCGGCAGCGGCACTGCGGGGGCACGCCATACGGCAGGCTCTACCCTCTCCCAGGTGACCACATTGGGATCAACCGGCTCGGTCACCACCGGCAAAGCGCTGCTCAGAAACAGCTCGGAGCCGGCAGGGGTGCAATCTACTGCTCCGAGTGTCACCGAGCTAAGGCTGCACAATGGCCGTTCTTCCAGCCCCTCCGGGCGCACAAAATCTGCCGCTGGCTCCACGCCGTTGACGTTCAGCGTCGCCAGCAAATCGTAGTTGGTGTAAACCGCCTGCATGTAATCACGCCACAGCGGCGCGGCGCCCGTCAGGCCGCTGATGTCGACCATTTCGCTGTTGTCATTGTTGCCCGTCCAAACGCCCACTACCAGACCAGGCGTGTAGCCCACCGTCCAGTTATCGCGAAAATCGTTGGTGGTGCCGGTTTTGGCCGCCGCGGGAAAGGGGAGCGCCAATGGATTGGTGCGACCCATCGCCGGTACCCGAGCCGCATCGTCGTCGAGGATATCGCTGATGAGGTAGGCTACGCGGGGGTCCAGCGCGACCACGCCTGCCTGCGGCGGCTGCTCAAATAAAACCTCGCCACTGCTCTTTAGTACGCGCAAGATGGCCACCGGGGGAACGCGGCTGCCGCCGTTGGCCAACACGCCGTAAGCAGCCGTGAGATCGAGCGGAGTTACTTCCGCGCCGCCCAGGGTCAGCGATAAACCGTAATTGCTGGAATCTTCTGTCCAGGTAGTGATGCCCATCTGCCGGGCAAATTCCAGCAGGCGGGGCACGCCCAAATCCTGCAGCAGCAGCACTGCCGGGACGTTATAGCTGTTGGCCAAAGCGTCGCGCAGCCGGACCGGACCGTGAAAACG
>JAHEKK010000626.1 GCA_024638395.1 Gemmatimonadota bacterium
AGGAAGCTCATCCTTAGCAGCAGCATCTCGATAGGAAGCCGCGGGTTGGGGCTCCGGCGCAGGCTGCCTTGGCTCTCCAGATCAGCCGCAGCCGAGAGCATCCGGACCAGGTCGCCGGCGGCGAAGCGCTCTGCCCGGGCCAGGAGTTGATCGCGCAGGCCCGCCTGCACGTCGACGTCGGCCTCAGGAGCCAGGCGTAGCCGAAGCAGAACACGCAGGATGTCGAGGAGACCGTGGTAGAACTCCACGAGGTCGTATCCCTCGTCCACAAGCTCCTGGATGAGGCCGAAGACCTCTTCATGACGACTTTCGGCGAGGATGTCCAGGAGCTCCACGTACCGCTCGTCCTCCACGAGACCGAGGACCCGCCTGACGGAGTCGAGGTCGACTTCACCCCCGGTGAGGGAAAGCACCTGATCCAGGAGTGAGAGGGCGTCTCGCATCCCTCCATCGGCCTTCCGGGCGATGACGCGGAGCGCCTCTTCCGGAGCGCCCGAGCCTTCGACTCCGAGAACCCGCTTGAGTTGCGCGACGATGTCGGCGACGCCGATCCGGCGAAAATCGAAGCGCTGACATCGGGAGAGAATCGGCGCCGCAGCCTGCTGAATCTTCTGGGGCTCGGTGGTAGCGAAGACGAAGATGACCCGCGGAGGTGGCTCCTCGAGGATCTTCAGCAGGGCGTTCCACGCCTCCCGGGTGAGCATGTGGGCCTCGTCGACAATGTAGACCTTGGTCCGTCCTTCCGCCGACGGCGAGTACATGGCCCGCTCACGGAGGTCCCGGGCGTCGTCGACCCCCCGGTTTGAGGCCGCGTCGATCTCGACGACATCCAGGGCCGTGTGGCCGCCCCAGATTCTCCCGCAACTGTCGCACGTTCCACACGGCTCACCGTCGTCACCCCGGTCGGGACAATTGAGGGCCATGGCCAGAACGCGGGCGAGGGTGGTCTTCCCCACCCCACGGGGGCCGCAGAAGAGGTAGGCGTGGCCGACCCGGTCGGTGGCCACGGCGCGGCGCAGCGTCTCGGAGACGTGCTCCTGGGTCGATACCTCGGCGAAGGAGCGGGGCCGGTGCTTTCTCGCTAACGCCTTGTGAGTCAAACGCTTGACCCCGATTACTTAACCCTGAGCGCGAATAAAAAATGCCCCAGGCGACCCGCAGCGACGATCACCGCACTTACCGCTGCTACCTGCGGGGTCCTGACGGGATTCGTGAGCTTTCGCCCTGCGGACCTGGGGCACGTTTGAAGCTACCCGAGGCGTCGAGAGAGGTCAACGTGACACAACACCCGAGGCACGACCGGGCCGAGGGACCGCCCACCTCGCCATGGTGGCGCCCGCCCTACCGGACCACGGTGCAACATGGCAACGCCCCACTCGAGCCCGGATGTTCCTTCGAAGCGTCCCTTCCCCCCTCACGACCTGGGTACGTGGGGTGAGGAAACGGCCGCCCGGCGGCTGGTCTCCGGCGGATGGACCATCGTGGAGCGTAATCTCAGCCTCGGACGTCGGGAGATCGATCTCGTGGCGACACGAGGATCCCTGCTGGCCTTCGTCGAGGTGAAGACCCGGTCGTGTGCCGGGTACGGGGGCCCGGAGGGTGCGGTCACGTGGAAGAAGCGACGGGAGATCGAGGCCGTGGCCCGCGCCTACCTGACCCGACTTCCGCGCCTGGATCTCGACATCAGGTTCGACGTCGTCGCAATCGTGTGCGACGACAGCCGCCAGGTACTGTCCTACACGCACATCGAGGACGCCTGGCGGCCGGACCCTTGAAGCACCCGCAGGCGCCTGAAGGGTCTTGGGTCAGGAACCCGCAGGCACAGCCGGCCGCAGAGAGGGCGTCAGGTCCCGATCGATGGCTTTGGCGATGACCCGGATCTGCTCCATGAGCTCGGCAAACTGCTCGGGGTAAAGCGACTGGGCTCCGTCGGACATGGCCTGTGGCGGATCCGCATGCACCTCGATCATGAGACCGTCGGCGCCGGCGGCGACGGCCGCACGTGCCATGGGGATGACCTTGGAGCGCAGCCCCGTTCCATGACTCGGATCGGCGATGATGGGCAGGTGCGACAGGCTCTGAACGACGGGAATGGCGGCCAGGTCCAAGAGGTTGCGGGTGTGCCTCGCGAAGCTGCGGACTCCGCGCTCACACAGAATGACCTCGTCGTTGCCCTCAGCGATGATGTATTCGGCCGCCAGAAGGAACTCTTCAATGGTCGCCGACATACCTCGCTTCAGGAGGACCGGCTTACCCGATTGTCCGGCGCGCCGGAGGAGCGGGTAATTCTGCATGTTCCGAGCGCCGATCTGGATGATGTCCGCGTACTCGGCGACCAGATCGGCGCCGTCGGGATCCAGGGCCTCGGTCACCACCATCATGCCCGTCTCTTCCCTGGCGCGGGCGAGGTACTTCAGTCCTGCGAGGCCAAGACCCTGAAAGGAGTAGGGCGACGTGCGCGGCTTGAAGGCTCCGCCGCGAAGGACCGTGGCCCCCATGTCCCGGAGAACATGGGCGATATCGACGATGGCATCCTCGCCCTCGACGGCACACGGACCTGCCATGAGCACCAGATCGGAGCCCCCGACAACGGTGCCATTGGGGAGCGTGATGACCGTGTCATCTTCCTTCCACTCCCGGGACACCTGCTTGTACGCGTGGGTGACGGGAATGACCTCGAGGACGCCGGAAAGCACCTCCAGCCGCGCGGAATCGACGCCGCCGTCGTTGCCGATGAGGCCCACGGCCGTACGCTGGCCACCAGGTATGGGCCTGGCACCGTACCCCATGTCTTCGATCGTATCGACAACCGCCGAGATCTGCTCCTCGGTGGC
>JAHEKK010000059.1:0-8573 GCA_024638395.1 Gemmatimonadota bacterium
GTTACGATTGGCGCCCCTAAACGCCCCGCCCAGGTCCTGACAAAGCATGCGGAACGGTCCCAAACCCGACACCACTCCTGTGGAAGTGCCCGACCTCCGCGTCACGTCGAGCCTTTCGGAGATGGAGCGGCGGATTCTGGACTACATGGTGGTCTACCTCAAGACCAACACGTACCAGCCGTCGATCCGTGAGATCGGCGAGGAGTTCGGGATCAAGAGCACCAAGACCGTCTCCGAGCACCTCCAGGCATTGGCGGACAAGGGATTCCTGGAGCGTGACCCGTCCCGCTCCCGCGGGGTTCGCATCGTGGGCATGGACCTGAACGCTCAGACCTTCAGCGCGCCCTGTTACCGGGACCTCGGCGAGATGGACCGGACGATTGCGTCCGACGACGTGAGTCAGTTCGTTTCCTTGGACCGCTCCATGGCCGCCGGCACGGGCTGTTTCACTGTGACCGCCCCCGCCGGCAAGTTGGCGGCCGCCGGCATTGCAGAGGGCGATCTCCTGGTCGTCGAGCCCGTGTCAGGCTCCCAGCTCGAAGACGGTGACGTCGTCGTGGCGCGGATGCCCTCGGGCCTCGACTACGTCAAGGTCCACAAGGAGGGAAGTCGGCTCTTCCTCCACCCCCTGCCGGGAGAGGGTGCCCCCGTGGCCATCGACGATCCGTCCAGCCTGGGACAGGTCGGGCGGGTATCGGGATTCTACAGGAGGATCAGCCCGCTCCCCGAAGCCTCCGCTCCCACCACCCACTAGGTCCCGTGGCCGGCAACGGTGCTCGGCCCGATGCTCACACCGATCTCCTCTGGATGGCGCGTGCCCTCGAGATGGCTCGGGCAGGGGCAGTCCGTGGCGAAGTCCCCGTCGGGGCGGTTCTGGTGGCAGAGGGCCGGATCCTCGCAGAAGCCCACAACGCCACCGTCGCTCTGTCCGACCCGACGGCCCACGCAGAGGTGCTCGTCCTCCGGGAGGGCGGGCGCCGCACCGGCGACTGGCGCCTGACGAATGCCACCCTCTACGTGACCCTGGAACCCTGCGCCCAGTGCGCCGGGGCGATCGTTCTCGCCCGGATCCCCCGGGTCGTATACGGGGCGTCCGATCCCAAGGCCGGGATGGCGGGTTCCCTTGGGAACCTGCTTCAGGACCCCCGTCTCAACCATCAATCCGAGGTGCACGGAGGAGTGCTGGCTAGAGAGGCGGGCGTGCTCCTCCAGACCTTCTTTCGAGAGCGTCGGAAAGCGTAGCCCCCGAGAGCCGTCAGGGTTCCTCGACGATAGTGCGGCCAAAGGTCCGCAGGACAACCACCAGGATCACGCCTCCGGACCCCAGCGCGAGCCAGACCGGGAGTCCGAGGGCGGTGCCCAGACTCCCCAGCACCAGACCCACGCCGCCGACGAGGAACGCGTAG
This sequence comes from Gemmatimonadota bacterium, assembly GCA_024638395.1. Lineage (GTDB taxonomy): Bacteria > Gemmatimonadota > Gemmatimonadetes > Longimicrobiales > Gaopeijiaceae > JAHEKK01. The sequence goes on from JAHEKK010000059.1 coordinate 1,407, forward strand.
GGCAGTTGCGTCCGTACGTGGTCCACGTGATCGCACCCGGCCGCCGTGGAGGACAGCACCGTGGTGTCCGAGATGGGGGAGCAGTGATCGCCCCAGATCGCGCCTGCCAGTACCGAAGCGACGACGCTGAGGAACAGCGGCATCTGCGATCCGTCCGCGAAGCCGGTCCCGCCCGCGAGAGACACCGAGAGAGGGATTACCAGAGGAATCATGATGGCCATGGTGGCCCACGACGTGCCGGTGGCAAAGGCCATGGCACCCGACGTCACGAAGACGAGCGACGGCAGCAGCACCACCGGCAGCCTGCCGGACAGGAGCTGGGACAGGTATCCGGCTGTCCCGAGGTCTTGGGTCAGGGTGCCGAGCGACCAGGCGAGCGTGAGAATGACCATGGCCAGGAGCATGGCCTTGACCCCGGCTACCCAGGCCTCGACACAGGCCCCAACCGTCATGAGGCGTTGTGCGACGGACAGCACGCCCGCTACGAGACACCCGGCGAGGGACCCCCAGAGAAGCGTGGAGAAGGGATCGGCCGCGCCGAACACGTCCATCAGGTTGGCGTCGGGGCCGACGGAACTCCTCCCCGTGGTGTACAGTCCGCCAAGCACGACGAGGATGACGCTCAGTACGGGAATGCCCGCATTCCACCAACGATGGGGCGTGCCTTCCGGCGGATCGAGGAAGCTGTCGGTCGTGTCCGTGGCCAATACGGCGCCGGGACGGTAGAGCCCGCCTCCGTCTCGGGCCCGCTCCTCGGCTGCGGCCATGGGGCCCAGGTCCCGATTCATCACCGACGTGAGGAACACGAAGAAGAGCGCGAGGAGGGGATAGAACAGGAAAGGGATCGTCTGGAGGAAGACACCAAAGGGACTGAGCCCGGACAGGAACGCCGCGTCGGCCGCCGTCGTCGCCTCTCCGGCCCCGCTTCCGAGCCCCTGTCCGATGAGGGAGATCTCGTAGCCCACCCAGGTCGAAATGGGCACCAGGGCGGCCACCGGAGCTGCCGTGGAGTCGACGATATAGGCCAGCTTCTCCCGTGAGATCTTGAGGCGGTCCGTGACGGGACGGAGGGTATTCCCCACGATGAGTGTGTTGGCATAGTCGTCGAAGAAGATTGCGAGACCGGCCAACCAGGTGGCGATCTTCCCTCTCCGGCGGCTGCGGGCGAATGGGGTGACCGCCTCGACGACGCCGAGGGTGCCACCGTTTCGGCTGATCATCCCGACCATGCCCCCCAGCAACAGACTGAACACCACGATCTGGGTTTTGCCGCCATCCGTGTCGCCCAACGAGGGCACCACGTATTGGTCCACCACCCGCCAGGTGGCCTGGACGGGGTCATAGCCGGCCACTGCCAGCGCGCCCAGCCAGATCCCGGCCAGCAAGGCGGTGATGACTTCCTTGAACGCCAGCGCCAGAACGATGGCCACGAGCGGAGGCATGAGGGAAAACCAACCCGGTGCGTAGGGCACGGACAGGCTCTCTACCGCGTCGCCCATGCGCACCTGCAGGGGCAGTTGATTCCTGGATTCCACCCGCAGCCCGGTGAACGTACGGGTCTCACCTGCCGCGACCGCGCCCGAGCCCAGGAGCGTGCCGGCCTGATCCCGGATCTCCACAAGGGTCGACAGATCCTCTGCCCCGATGACCGATACGGAGAACGGAACGCCCCCCAGGACGACCTTGCTGCGATCTCCCAGCTCCTGGCCTTGAAGGGGCACGGCGAGGAGCAGGAACAGGGTGAGGGAGGCGGCGAAGCCCTGGGGAAAGGACATGGAATCTCCGGTTTTCCGGTGGTTCGGACCCAACATGATGCTGGATGGTGGGGAATAGTGTAAACCCTTATCTTTCGGCCGCCCTGACGGGCCCCGGCCTACCGCCGCGGGCACCGGGGTTTCCAGCCCGCAAGCGGAGGACGTGAGACCCACGTGACCGGTCCGACACCAACGGTACTCATGGACGGAGCCGCCGTGCGTCGGGCCGTGGACCGGATGTCGCGGGAGATCGTCGAACGACTCGGTGGCACCGATCAGCTCGTACTCATGGGAATCCAGCGGCGCGGCGTCCACCTGGCCGAGATGATCGCCGCCGCCATCGGAGAAGCCGAAGACGTCTCGGTGCCCCGGGGTACGCTGGACATCACCCTGTACCGTGACGACCTCATGGCCGTCGGCCCCAAGCCGGTGGTGGGGGAATCCAAGCTTCCTCCCGAGGGCGTCGACGAGCGGGCCGTGGTCATCGTCGACGACGTGCTCTACACGGGCCGGACCGCCCGGGCCGCGCTGAACGAGCTGATGGACTGGGGACGTCCTGCGAGGATCCTCCTCTGCGTACTCGTCGACCGGGGGAGCCGCGAACTGCCCATCCAACCCGATATCGTCGGGCGTGAGCTCAGTGTGCTGGGGCACCAACGGATCGACGTCCATGTGCCTGAGCTGGACGGCGAGTTGGCGGTTGTGCTCGAAGAACGGGAGGCCACGTGACCCGTCCCACCTCCGGGTTCGGTAAGGATCTCGTCGGCCTGGAGCCCCTGACGGCTCAACAGATCCGGGTGATCCTGGACACGGCCGAGCCCTTCAAGGAGATCTCCGAGCGCCGGATCAAGAAGGTCCCGGTTCTCCGGGGTAAGACCATAGTGAACCTCTTCTTCGAGGCGTCCACCCGCACCCGGGTGTCCTTCGAGTTCGCCGAGAAGCGGCTGTCGGCGGACACCGTCAACATCGGGGCCAGCGGCTCCTCGGTGCAGAAGGGCGAGACGCTGGTCGACACGGCCAGGAACCTGGAAGCCATGAGGATCGACATGGTCGTCATCCGGCACTGGGCGTCCGGCGCCGCCGCGTTTCTGGCGGAGCGGATCCCGTCCCACGTGATCAACGCCGGAGACGGGGCTCATGAGCATCCGACGCAGGGGCTCCTCGACATTCTCACCCTCCGGGATCACTTCGGCGACATCGAGGGGCTGAAGGTCTGTATCGTGGGCGACGTCCTCCACTCCCGCGTCGCTCGCTCCAACATCTTCGGGCTGTTGAAGCTCGGGGCGGAAGTGGCCGTGTGCGGCCCTCGGACCCTCATTCCCAGAGGAATCGAGGAGTTGGGCGTGGAGGTTTTCACCCGCGTGGAAGACGCCATCGAGTGGTCGGACGCCCTGAACATCCTGCGGTTGCAGCTCGAGCGGATGAAGGGAGGCTTCGTGCCCACGCTACGTGAGTACAACCGTGTCTACGGGGTCACGTTACCCCGCCTCGAGGCGGCGCCGAGGGAACTCCTGATCCTCCACCCCGGGCCCATGAACCGGGGCGTGGAGATTGACTCCGATGTGGCGGACGGGCCCCACTCCGTGATCCTGCAACAGGTCACCAATGGTGTCGCGGTGCGGATGGCCGTGCTCTATCTCTTGGCCGGCGGGGCACCCGATCTCGCCGAGTCGGCCAAGTCGGAAGAGGACGTGTGAGCGACGGGGCCGTCCTGATCCGGGGAGGGCGAGTCGTCGATCCGATATCGGGAGTGGACGAGGTTCTGGATGTCTCCCTGGCGAATGGCGTCATTGCCGAGGTCGGCAAGGACCTGGACAGCGCCGGCGCCGAGGTCGTAGACGCCTCCACCCTCGTGGTGGCCCCCGCGTTCATCGATCTCCACGCCCATCTCTGCGAACCCGGCGGAGAGCACCGGGAGACCATCGCGTCAGGGGCCCGGTCGGCGGCGGCGGGAGGCTTCGCGGCCGTGTGTGCCATGCCCACCACGGACCCTGTCACCGACGATCCGGCCAGCGTGGGGTTCGTGGCTGCCGCCGGGCGCCGCGCCGGCGCGGCCCGCGTCTATCCCGTCTCCAACGTTTCCGTCGGGGGTGAAGGGAAGGCCCTGGTCGAGTTCGGGGAGGTCCTGAATGCGGGTGCCGTGGCGCTTTCCGACGGCGGACGCTCGATACGGTCGACTGCCTTGCTGCGCCTTGCCATCGAGTATGCCCAGACGTTCGACGTTCCCATCATGACCCACGGTGAAGACGCCGACCTGGCTGGGGCCGGAGTCATGCACGAGGGGGTGGTCTCCACTCGTCTGGGGCTGCCCGGCAATCCCGGCGTCGCCGAGACCATCGGCATCGCGAGGAACGTGGCGTTGGCCGAGATGACGGGCGGAAGGGTGCACTTTCAGCGGGTCACGACCGCACGAGGCGTGGACCTGATCCGTCAGGCCAAGGCCCGGGGCGTGCGGGTCACCGCGGAGGTCACGCCCCACCACCTGGTGCTCACCCATGAGGACGTAGAAGGATTTCGGACGGACCGAAAAGTGGATCCTCCTCTCCGCACCCGGGCCGACATGGAGGGGCTTCGCGAAGGGCTGGCTGACGGGACCATCGACGCCGTTGCGACGGACCACGCGCCCCGCCACTACGATGAAAAGGAGGCGGCCTTCGCTGATGCGCCGTCCGGTGTGGTGGGGTTCGAGACGGCGTTCGCCGTGCTCCACACCCGCCTCGTGTTGGAGGGTGCGATCAACCTCGTCACCCTCATCGAGCGCCTGTCGGCGGGGCCTGCCCGAGTGCTGGGTATCGAGGGGGGGCGGCTGTCGGCGGGCGCACCTGCCGATGTCGTCTTGATCGACCCCAACGAGGAGTGGACCGTCGACCCGGCGACCCGGTTGTCCAAGAGCCGCAACACGGCATTCGGGGGGTGGACACTTCGTGGCCGGACGGTCGGGACCTACGTCGACGGTCGGTGCGTCTGGCAGAGGAGCCCGGCGTAGTCAGCCGGCTCGGGAAGGAATCAGGCGCTGTGGGAACGCACGACGCGGTCGAGTTGGGACTTGAGCCTGGCGGCTCGGTTGGGATGCATCATGCGGCGGGTAGCCGCTCGGTCGATCAATGCGACCGCAGCACGCCGGGAGGCCTCGGCCGATTCACCGGACTCTGCATCCCGGACCCGGCGGATGGCCGTGCGGATACGAGACCGTTCTTCACGGTTCTTGGACCGGCTCTTCCGGCTCAACTCCATCCGCTTCTTGGCGCTCTTGATGTTCGGCATGACCTGATCGTTCTCCCTGACCGTATTTCTCTCCGACGCGGTTCACAGGGCCTACCTGATGCCCGGGAGGGCCGCTCGGATGAGGCTGGCGAGTTTCCAGCCATGAAAAATAGGCCGCATGCCAGGCGGGATCAACCAGGTGCCTGCCGCGGCGCGATCCCACGGCGTGTCGGGGTAGATCGCCCGGGGCCAGGAGTCTAGACTTCCCCATGGATCTGATCCTCATCATCCCCATCCTTCTCTTCTCCGTCGTGGTCCACGAGGTGGCCCACGCATGGGTGGCGTATCAGGAGGGCGACGACACAGCGGCCCAGCTCGGGCGGATAACCCTCAACCCCATCTCACACATCGATCCCCTGGGGTCGATTCTGGTCCCTGCCGCCCTCTACTATTTCGGCGGCGGCGTCCTGTTCGGCTGGGCCAAGCCGGTGCCCGTCAATCCACGGAAGTTTCGAAACTACCGTCGGGGCGATATCCGGGTCTCCATGGCGGGTATCGTATCGAATCTGATCCTGGCCTTCGTCTCGGCCGTGCTCCTCATCGTGGTGCTGCGCGTGGGCGGGGGCGCCCCCAACGGACCCGACTTCTTGTCGACCGTGGCGCAGGCGCTGAACTACGCCCTCACCATCAATCTGATCCTGGCCTGGTTCAACCTGTTGCCGGTGCCGCCCCTCGATGGTTCCCACGTGCTCTACCACATGCTGCCTGCGGCGGTGGGGGCCCGGTACCGGGCCTGGGGGCGGTATGGTGTCACGTTGCTCTTCTTTGCGGTGTTTCTCTTCCCCGGCGCAATTTCCGTCGTGCTGGCCCCGGTCGAGTTGGTGCGGGGATGGGTTCTTGCGATGGCATTGGGATGACGGAGGCCGACATGGTGGATAACGGATCGGCGCCGCAGTCCCCCGCGACGGCCGCCTCCAGCAGGGAGGGAGACCTGCTCATCGTCGATCTGGAGCGATTCCGGGGGCCCCTCGACCTGCTCCTGCACCTCATCCGGACACAGGATATCGACATCTTCGATATTCCCATTTCCCGGATTACCCGGCAGTTCCTCAAGGCCATCGAAGCGCTACAGGCCGCGGCCCTGGACGAAGCCGGAGAATTCCTCGAGATGGCGGCGGGCCTCGTCCGCATCAAAGTGCAGATGCTCCTCCCACGGGGCGGCGAAGACGAGGACGAGGACCCCCGGGCGGAGTTGGTCCGCCGCCTCCTGGAATACGAGCAGGTCCGTGAGATTGCCCAACGCCTCAGGGCGGCGGAGAATGACCGTAGCCGACGCTTCAGCAAGGGCTACGTACCTCCAAGGCCCCGGCCCAGAAGGACGGACGTGCCCCTCGAGACCACCTGGGATGAGGTCATGGATGCGGCCATGCGGGTGGAAATGCCCACTCCCCGCGACCGCGAGCACTGGGTGACGACCCGGCCCGTGGCCATGTCGGAGAAGGTTCACCTCATCATCCGGACCCTCAAGAAGGTCCAGCGGATCGAGTTTTCGCGTCTGGTCGACCCCTGGCGGGAGCGGATCCACGGCGTCATGACGCTCCTGGCCGGCCTCGAGCTGGGACGGCGGAGGGTGGTGGCCCTCCGGCAGAGCCGCCCTTTCTCGGAGCTCTGGATCTACAAGCAGGCGAATCTGGACGACGACGCGGTGGTTGCCGACATCGATATCGCCGCCGACCTGGACATGGGCATGGACGGCCCGGAAGTTCCGAAGGAGATCCAACCTTGACCGACGAACAAATCGTAGAAGCCATCCTGTTCGCCTCCGATGCTCCGCTGTCGCCGGGCGAGATCGCCCGGGCCGACGAGGGACTCGACGAGGACCGGGTGGAAGCGGCCCTGGCTCAGCTCCGAGCAGAATACGAAGACTCGGAACGGGCTTTCGAGCTCAAGGAGGTGGCAGACGGTTTCCAGCTCCTGACACGCCCGGAGTTCGCACCGTATCTGGAGCGCTTCGACACCGTCCCCCGCCCATCCCGGCTCTCGGGCCCGGCTCTGGAAGCCCTGGCCATCGTCGCGTACCGTCAACCCATCAGCCGGATCGAGGTGGAATACGTGCGCGGCGTCAATTCGACCGGGGTCATGAGAACGCTCCAGGAGCATGAACTCGTCGAGGCGGTGGGTAGAGGCGAGGGCATCGGCCACCCGGTGC
>JAHEKK010000059.1:8583-11245 GCA_024638395.1 Gemmatimonadota bacterium
CGTCCCTGGACGCTCTGCCCAGGCCGGAGGAGTTGCCGGTTGTCTTGCGCGAGCGCGTGCCCCTGGATGTTCTCGCTGATCCTGAGCCCGATACGTCCGCCGCAGCGGAGGGTGTCCAGTTGGAGTTGGACGAGGCTGTGGACGTGGTTCTGAAAGGCGTTCCGACGGTGGCGACCCGGAACGGCGGCGCCGGTGGGCCCAGGCTTGGAGAACTCGAGCCCGGCTTGTCCGATGTACCCTCCACCCAGGGAGACGGGGAGCTCCCGGTGGCCGAAGCGTGACGTCGCCGGACCGGGCCGGGGATGAAGCCGTCCGGGTCCAGAAATACCTCTCCCAGGCCGGGGTCGGATCCCGGCGGGAGGCGGAGCGGATGATCGATGCCGGACGGGTGACGGTCAACGGTGAAGTTCTGACCCAGCAGGGCGTGCGCATCACCCCGGGCGTGGACCTCGTCTGTCTAGACGGCGTTCCGGTCCATGCGGCCGAGATGAGATGGATCGTATTCCACAAGCCGGCGGGCACGCTGTCCACCCGGCGCGATCCCCACGGTGGCCCCACCGTCTATGACGCGCTTCCCGCCTGGGCCCGGGGGCTGGGCTACGTGGGACGCCTGGACCGGGACACCACGGGGTTGCTCCTGCTGACCAACGATGGGGACACGGCGGCCAGGTTCGCTCATCCCCGGCGACGAGTGGAGCGCGAATACCAGGTCACCGTGCGGGGCACCCTCACCGCCCGGACCCTCAAGATGCTGAAAGGAGGCGTCGAGCTCGAGGACGGGCTGGCCCGGCCCAAGCGAATCCGACGCCTGGCGACTGGCGAAGGCACGACCACGCTTTCGCTGATCTTGACCGAGGGGCGAAAGCGTGAGGTGCGTCGCATGTTCAAGTCCGTTGGGCACCCCGTGAAGGCCCTACAAAGGCTCCGGTTCGGCCCCTTCGAGCTGGGCGGCCTTCCCGCGGGTGCGTGGCGGGACGCCCGGCCTACGGAGCTGGAAGCCATGTCCAGGATGCTCGATTCCTCCGGGCGGAAGTCAAGACCCGGGGCCTCGGGGCACAGAGGCGGCAGGACGCGCCGCTGAACCCATGTCACGGACCCAGCCAAGGACCACCCTTCACGCAAGCCTTCATTGATGAGCCCATCGACGCTGTCCGTCATCAGCCATCCGCTGATCCGCCACAAGTTGAGCTATCTCCGGGACAAGACCACGCCCACCAAGCTGTTCAAGGAGCTTGTGGAGGAGATCACCATGCTCATGACCTATGAGGTAACCCGGGGCCTGGAAGAGGAGGTGGTGACGATCGAGACTCCTCTCGAGGAGATGAGAGCCCAGCGGATCCGTGGAAAGAAGCTGGCGGTGGTGCCCATCCTCAGGGCCGGGTTGGGCATGGTGGAAGGCGTTCTCGGGTTGGTGCCAGGCGCCCGGGTGGGCCACGTGGGCCTCTACCGCAACGAGGAGACCCTCGAACCGGTGGACTACTACGCCAAGGTCCCCAAGGGGGCGTCCGCCCGCGACTTCCTGCTCCTCGATCCCATGCTTGCCACCGGAGGCTCCGCGTCGGCGGCCGTGGCCTACCTCAAGCGACAGAACGTGGGCTCCGTGCGATTCATGTGCCTCGTGGCAGCACCGGAGGGCGCCGAGCGCATGGCGATTGATCACCCGGACGTCCCGGTCTACGCGGCGGCGTTGGACCGGCAGTTGAACGAAAAGGGCTACATCCTCCCGGGTCTGGGCGACGCAGGGGATCGGTTGTTCGGCACGCGGTAGGCCGCACGGAGGGAGTCCAACCCCGGCCTCCGTGCGACGGCAGGCTCCACTAGCCCCTTCGCCACACCTCCCGCGAGAACAGGATCAGGACCGTGTACATCTCCAGACGTCCGACGATCATCAAGAACGCAAGGACCAGCAGTCCGGGCTCCGAGATCCAGGCGTAGTTCCCGGCGGGCCCCGCGGCCCCGAGGGCAGGCCCGATGTTGCCTACGGTGGAAGCGCTGAGGCCCAGCGAAGTCATCAGGTCGATGCCCAGAAGGCTCATGACCAGCATGCCGGCCGTGACGAGAATGGCGTAGAGGATCACGAACCCCACCACGGTGGCCAGCACCTCGTCCTTGACGGGACGGCCTCCCAGGCGGGCGACGAGGATGGCCCGGGGGTGCAGGTGCTTCCTCATCTGGATCGCGGTGTGCTTTAGAAGTAGCAGCACCCGCACAGTCTTCACGCCTCCCGCGGTCGACCCGGCCATCCCGCCCACGAACATGAGCAGGAGCAGGGTCATCTGAGCCGGAGCGACCCACTGGGAGTAGTCCTGCGTTGCGAAGCCTGTGCTGGTCATGATGGAGACCACCTGGAAGGCCGCGTCCCTCACCACCGCCTCCGTTCCGGAAGGAGACAGGGGGTATCCGCCGCCGACCCAGTTCACGGCCATGACCAGGACTGTGGCCGCCAGGATCAACCGGGTATAGAAGCGCCACTCCGAATCGCGGCGATAGGCCTGGACGTGAAGACTCCGTCGGGGCGACGCCGCCCGGAAATGGAGGACGAAGTTGATGCCCGCCAGATACATGAAGACCACCGTCACCCACTGGATGTAGGGGGATTGGAAGGCCCCGATGGAGGCATCGTGGGTGGAAAACCCACCGGTGGACATCGTGGTGAAGGCGT
>JAHEKK010000627.1 GCA_024638395.1 Gemmatimonadota bacterium
CCTTCCCTCGCCGGACAGGGCCGACATCCTGCGGGTGGTGGAGGAGTATCGCGCCGGGACGGTGCCCCTGATCACGCCGTTGACCCTGTTGCGACACCACCTGCGATATGTGGAGGACACCTGGCTCCATGGGCAGTTCTACCTTGACCCGTACCCCGCCGAGTTGGGATTGCGGAGCGCCGTATGATGGGGGGGGCGTCCGACGGCCCGAAGGAGCGGCAGCGGTACGTCCTCCGTCTCGCCTCCGAGCTGACCCGCAAGTCGAACAAGACCCGGCGCCGGTTCCAGCGGCGACTGGTCGCCAATCTCAGAGATGGCCTCTCTTCGGTATCGGACGGTGCCTTCGAGATCGAGGACCGGTGGAGCCGGATCTTCGTCGACCTGGAGGATCCCCGGGCTTCTTTGGTGTTACGGCGCGTCTTCGGGGTGCACTCCTTCTCTCCCGTGGACGACACGGTGCCTGCGGACCTGGACCGCATCGTTGAGCGTGGACACGAGCTGTACCATGACATGGTTCAGGGCCGCTCGTACGCGGTCGCGGCGCGGCGTGCCGGGCGGTACCCATTCTCGTCCCAGCAGATCCGGGAGGACCTGGGCGCTGCTCTCAACCCCTACGGTCAGGTGGATCTGAGCAACCCGGAGGTCCGGTTCTCCGTCGAAGTGCGGGACGGGGAAGCCTTCCTCTTCCACGAGACGCTCAACGGCCCGGGGGGATTCCCCGTCGGGACGCAGGGACGCGCCGTCTGCCTCATCTCGGGGGGCTTTGACTCAGCGGTCGCCGCGTGGCTTATCCTGAAGCGGGGCGTCGAGCTGGAGTACGTGTTCTGCAATCTGGCGGGTCCCGCCTTCGAACGATCGGTGATTCAGGTGACGAAGGTGCTCACGGACTTCTGGACCTATGGCGCGAAGCCCCGGTTTCACGCGCTGGACTTCGCTCCGGTGGTCTCGGATCTGCAATCGAAGGTCACCCCCCGGTACTGGCAGGTCGTGCTCAAGCGGGCGATGTACCGTGGCGCCGCGCAAATCGCCGAGGAAGTCGGTGCCGACGCCGTCGTTACGGGTGAGTCCCTGGGTCAGGTGTCGTCGCAGACACTGACCAATCTGCGGGCCATAGAATCGGCGGTATCCCTCCCTGTGCTGCGGCCCCTCGTGGGCCTCGACAAAGAGGAGATCATCGCCTTGGCCGACCGGATCGGGACCAAAGCCCTCTCGGCCCGCATCCGGGAATACTGCGCCATCCTCGAAGGCAGGCCGGTGACCAGCGCGAAGGTGCGTGCGGTCGATAGCGAGGAGGCGTCCGTAGATCTGGGGCTGGTCCGCTCGGCCGTAGAGGCGCGTAGGGTCCTGGATGTTCGTGGCCTCCGGGGGACAGCGCTTACGGAGCCCTACCTCCATGTCGACCAGGTGCCGGAAGGGGCTGTCGTACTGGACTGTCGCACGCCGGCCCAGGACGACGGGTGGCGCTTGCCGGGTTCCCTGCGGATGCCCCCGGCAGAGTTCCCGAGGGTGGCGGCGGATCTCGTCAAGGAACGAACCCACGTCCTGTTCTGCGATCACGAGGTCCAGTCGCTGACCCTGGCCGAGCGACTGCAACGGCTGGGGTTCGAGGCCTATGCCCTTCGCGGCGGGACGAGGGCCCTCAAGTCCCAGTCGGAGACGGCCGGAATGGCCGGCCAGGCCTGATCGGATCCCTCGGTCCCCACGCCTAGGGGCGGACTCGTGGGGAGCTTCCCGGTGGGCGGCGCTGAGAATCCTGAATGAGGACCGGCTCGTGCTCGAACTGGTCCTTCATCACGTGCCCGACCCGGGTACCGACGACTCCGACGCCGATGGCGGTGACCAGGACCAGAGACAGGGCCAGGAGGAAGGACTGACCTACTCCGCCTCCCAGCGTCTGCAGCGTGCCCACGCCCATCAGCAGGAGTGACACGAGGCTCAAAGCGCCGGCCGCGATCGCGGCTTGGGACCGACCGAAGCGGGACAGATGACGAGCGACCACGGCAAACCCGATGGCGGGAAGCACCTGCATGTACAGACCCGCGACGAAGAGCTTCTGAACGGCGGGCAGGGCGTCCATCCCGCGGACGGCCAGCCACAGACTTCCCCCGCCAAGGGCGAGGAAGGTCCCAGCATGTCCGGCGCCGGCCATCAGGGCGGCGGTGGTGGCCTTGAGGCGGGGGCCCTGTGTCGAACCCGCAACAGGCGGATTCGTGTGCTCCGTGTGATTCACGGTGTCTTCTGGCTCGATCATGTGCCCGGACTCCCTGTCCTGCTGCGGCTCGTGCCCCCCATTGGAAAAAACCTTGGGATCCTCGCGGCCTTTCTGATACGGGATTGAAGCGCAAGAATCAGACCCATGGATCTTTCGATTCCCCCGGGCGCCACGTCCGAGCTTGCGGCTATTCTCTTCCAGACGGCCGTCCTTTTGGCCTTTGCCGGCCTGTTCTGGGCGGTCCACCGGAGTACCCCCAAGGACTACCTGCGCTGGTGGGGACTGGCTTGGGGCCTCTATACCCTCCGGCTGGGTGCCATCCTGGCGTTTCTCGTGACGGAAGCTGCGGGGTGGCTGTTCTGGCACCAGGTGCTCACGGGTTGGACCGCCGTAGCGTTTCTCGGAGCGGCCCTCAGCTTCGGGCGGCCCGGCTTGTCGCTCCGCCCCCTGGCGTGGGTCGCGGTTTTTCCGATTCTCTGGTCGTTCATCGCGATCTACCGTCTCGACAGATTCCTTCTTGCCGCCGCGCCTGCGGTGGCCTTCCTCAGCGCTGCGACGCTCGGGGCCGCTGCGGCATACTGGTTTCACCACAGGCGATTCGGATCACCCGCCGC
>JAHEKK010000628.1:0-617 GCA_024638395.1 Gemmatimonadota bacterium
ACGGGCGATTCGTCACGTTCATCCGTGGCCAGGACGGTGAAGCCCAGATCTACCTCATGTCCTTGAGCGGCGGCGAGGCCTGGCCCCTGACGGACCACGAGACGGGCGTCCGGAGTCACGAATGGTCGGGAGATGGAAGGTTCATCGTGTTCCTCGCGCCCGAGCCCATGGGTGAGGATGACCCGGACCCGGACGCAGGGGACGACGCCATCATTGTCGACGAGGGGCCCAACACCAGGACCCGGGGCCGCTGGCAGAACCTCTGGAGGGTGGACGTCGAAGACGGTTCGTCGGAGCGGATCACCGATGCCGACCTTCACATCTTCGAGTACGAGGTCTCGCCCACAGGGGACCGGGCCGCATTCGTAGGACGGGCATCGGGCGACCGGAACGACATCGACCACAACGAGATCTACCTGGTCGCGGCCGGAGATGGGGAAGTCAGGCGCCTCACCGACGACCGGGCCGTACAGGACATGCTCCGGTGGTCGCCCGAAGGCGACCGGCTCGCCTTCAAGGCCGACGACGAGCGGACGTGGACCGCAAAGCGGGACCGCCTGTGGGTTCTGGATCTCCCCACGGGCGAGATCGAGCCCGTGTCGGAGGCCTTCACGGAG
>JAHEKK010000628.1:627-2823 GCA_024638395.1 Gemmatimonadota bacterium
GAGGTGCTGCTGGAATCAGGCGAGATCGAGCAACGAACCCACGCCGTGGGGACCTTGGCCGTAGCGTCCTTCTCCAGGGACCTGTCCAGGATCGCCTTCACCTTCCAGGACCACGACACTCCGCCGGACATCTACGTGGCCGGGACCACCTCACCTCCGGCGTCCACAGGTTCTTCACTCCCCGAGGCGGCGGTGCGCCTGACCCGGGCCAATCCGTGGATCGAGTCGGACCTGTGGTTGGCGTCGATGGAAGTCATTCGGTGGGCCAGCGCCGACGGCCTGGAGATCGAGGGCCTGCTCCACACGCCTCCGGAGTCCGGAGCGGGGCCCTTGCCGCTCATGTTGCACATCCACGGGGGACCGGCCGGGTTCTTCAACAACACGTTCAGTCCCGCCCACCACATCTATGCCGGGCTGGGCTATGCGTCCCTCTCGCCCAACGTTCGAGGAAGCGCGGGATACACGGACGATTTGCGAGAAGGAAACACCTACTATCGGGACGACGGCATCGGCTACGGCGACTTCGACGACCTCATGTCGGGCCTGGATCGCGTGATCGCGGACAGCGTGGCGGACCCAGACCGTCTGGCGGTGCGAGGGTGGAGCTACGGAGCCATTCTGGGCGGGTATTCCCTGACGCAAACCGACCGCTTTCGTGCGGCGGCTCTCGGTGCGGGCGTCTACGACTGGAGCGCCGAGTACGGAATGGGCTACAACTGGGACGTGACCCGGTGGTACATCGGCGGCACGCCCTGGGACAACCGGGAGCAGTGGTTGGACCAGTCCACGATCACCCACGTAGCGAACATCACCACGCCTCTACTCCTGCTCCACGGTATGGCGGACAACACCACGACCGAGCCCCAGAGCGCCATCCTGTATCAGGCCGTCAAAGCGATCGGAAAGGCCCCTGTGCGCTGGATCCGCTTCCCACGGGAGCCTCACGGATTCCGGGAGCCCCGCCACAACCGGACCCGGTACGTGGAGGAAATCCGGTGGATGGAGAAGCACGTCAACGGGATTGAATGGACCCCGTGGAAGCGGGAGGGAGGGGCGGCGACAGAGGATCGGCCCGTGGGGAATTGAACACCCGCTGAGTCGGCTCGATTCAGGCCGGAGCGCCGGAGATCGGATGGGTACGATCCGAGTCGATGCGCCCGTCGACCATATGAATCACCCGCTCGCATTGGGCCGCGATGGCCTCCTCATGGGTGACGATGAGGAACGCCACGTCGGAGCGGCGGTTGAAGGCCTTCAGGAGCGCGAACACCTGGGCGCTGGTCTCCGTATCGAGATTGCCCGTGGGCTCGTCTGCCAGCACCAAACTCGGGTCTCCGACCAGTGCACGTGCGACGGCAACTCGTTGCTGTTCGCCGCCTGACAGGTCGGTCGACTTGTAGCGAGCTCGGTCCCCAAGCCCGACTTCATCCAGCAGGCCGGCGGCTTTCTGGCGCATCCAGGCCGCCGTGCGTCCGTGCCGGGCCACCAGCGGCATCATCACGTTCTCCTCGGCAGTGAAAGCCGGGAGCAGGTGATGGAATTGGAAGACGAAACCGAGCCGCGTGCCACGGAGCTCGGTACGACCCTCGTCGTCCAGCCTGCCCACATCCTGACCGTCGATGACAATCTCCCCCGCGGTGGGGCGATCGAGGAGGCCGATGAGATTCAGCAGGGTCGTCTTACCTGATCCCGAAGGTCCGGTAAGAGCACAAAAGGCCCCCGGATCGATGTCCAGGTCGATCCCCTTGAGGACCTCGGTGACAACCCGCTCTCCATACGTCTTCCGGATCCCCCGGAGTCGGACAAGGGGATCCGTCCTATGCTCAGCCATCTCGGATGGCGGTTGCAGGATCCATGCGGCTGGCCTGGCGCGCGGGGAGGACGGCGGCAACCAGGCCGACGACCAGCGCTACGAGAGCGGAACGGCCGTAGAGCCACCCCGTGAGGGCGATGGGGAACAACGCCGAGCCGTCGGGATTGCGGGCCAGGTTCGCGAAGAAGAGCGACAGAGCCGTTCCCAGAGCAATGCCGAGAAGCGACCCCACGACGCCCAGAATCGCCCCCTGGATGAGGAAGATGCGGGTGACGGATCCGGAGCGGGTACCGGTGGCCCGAAGGATCCCGATCTCCCGGGCCTTTTGCACCACGGACACCGCCAGCACGCTGGCGATCCCCAGGGCTACGGCCAGGATGACG
>JAHEKK010000629.1 GCA_024638395.1 Gemmatimonadota bacterium
GCATAGTCCTTAGGAACACATCCGACGCGGGAGGCTCGCGGTATCTTGACGCATCAATCGAGCCCAATGGCGATCTGGTCATCGAAGGCCAGGACCTTGGGCCTGCCGTCGAGGAGTTTTTCGGCCAGGGTGGCGGGCATGGACGTAACCGCCGACATCTACCCCTACGTGCGCAACGGCATCGGCCTGGGCTCGTTTCTACACCCGAGGCACTATGCTGCCGGTGAGGCATCGTTTCTGGACCGACTGGGCGACGCTGAATTGCGTAGCCGATTGCGCGAAGAGGTGGAGGGGACCGGGAATTGGGAGAACTGGTACCGCCACGTAGGATCCGACTGGGGCAACGTACTCATCGTCGGGGCCCCCGACGGCGTGGCCGACGAGGTCGTTGGGCGCTCGTTGGCCGACGCTGCGCAGGCCGCTGGGGTCGATCCCTGGAGCCTCTTCTTCGATCTGGTTCAGGGAGGAGGCGTCAGCGTGACGCCCCGAAGTATGAACGAGGAGCAGAAGTGGGAGGCCCTGGCGGCTCCCTTCGTGATGATCGATACCGACGCGTCTCCCATCAATCCCGCTTCCACGAGGAGTGCCCATCCACGAGCCTTCGGCGCCTTCCCCCGGGTCATCGCCAAGTATGTGCGCGAAGACGGCGTCATTACCCTCGAAGAGGCCGTTCGGCGCATGACGTCGTTGGCTGCCAACCGACTGGGCCTGATCGATCGGGGCAGAATCGCTCCGGGAATGGCGGCCGACCTGGTCGTTTTCGACCCGGACCGCTTGGCCGACCGGGCCACCTTCGAGCGACCCCTCGAGTACGCGCAAGGGGTGGATTTCCTTGTCGTGAATGGCTCTCTTGTAATCGATGATGGCCGGATGACCCCGAACCAGCCGGGACGGTTGCTACGACGCCAGAACGCCCCAATTGCCCATCCCTCCTCGTGAGGGTACAATCGGCCCGCCCCGACGGGGTGGCGAGGCACGGCGGAAAGGCGATTCCCCCTGGCGAGGCGTCCCTTATCTTAGGTCTACTCAAGACCCCAAATCCCATCCAACGCCCACCGGCGAGGACAATGCGTCCCATCTTTTCCAGGCTCTTCATCGGTGCCGCCCTGCTGGCCCTCGCGGCCTGCGGCGCGCCGACCCCCGGAATCGCCCGGGGGGAAGCGATGTTCGACACCTGTGCTCCTTGCCACGGCGATGCGGGACAAGGGAAGGTGGAGCTCGAAGCACCTCCTCTAGCCGGCGCTTCCGAGTGGTATCTGGCCGCTCAGCTGAACAGTTTTCAGGGTGGGGCGCGGGGGTATCACTATCAGGATGCCGGCGGACTCCGGATGCGCCCCATGTCCCGGGCCCTGACCACGCCTGAGGACGAGCAGTCCGTCATCGCCTACATCACGAGCTTGCCGGCCGTGGATCCCGCCCCCACCGGCCGAGGCGACGCCCAGGCCGGGGCACAGGAATACCAGGTCTGCTCAGCCTGCCATGGCCTTGACGGGTCGGGGAACCAGGCGCTGAACGCCCCCTCGCTCCTTCATCTCCCCGATTGGTACATTGCCGCCTCAGTCCAGAAGTTCCGCGACCGGGTTCGCGGCGCCACGCCGGGCGACATCGCCGGAGCCACCATGTTCCCCATGGTGATGAGTCTCTCCGACGAGAGTATCGAGAACGTGGCGGCCTACATTCAGACGCTGGGCGGCGGCGGTGGAACCCCCACGACCACCACCACGACGACGACCGCCACACAGCCGCCCATGGAGATCGACCCGGCCCTGCTCCCGGCGGGCGTGACGGAAGCCATGGTTCAGGAAGGACAGTCCGTGTTCGCCGGCGCAGGGATCTGCTACACGTGCCACACGGCGGAGGGGGTTGGTGGCCCGTTGGCGCCCAATCTTACCGACGATGTCTGGCTGAACGTGGACGGAAGCTATTCATCGATCGTGGAGCTCATCAACACGGGTGTGGCCCAGCCTCGCGAGCACCCGGGCGCCATGCTCCCGAGGGCCGGGATGCCCCTCACCGACGACCAGGTGGCTGCAGTGGCCGCCTACGTCTACATGCTCAGCCGGTAACGGAGAGAGAGAATACGTGTCCGAACTACCGACGTCGCCTCCGGCCGATCGAGCCCCCGGAGTCCCGGCTCCGCCCCCCGATGCGGAGAACCCGGCCCTCATCTTTGCCAAGAAGACCTATATGTGGACCCTCGTCTTCGCGGCGGGATTCATCGGGGCCGTCATCCTCTTTATTCTCTGATTGAACTGATCACCTCGGCTACCAGGACATGATCGACTTCATCCTATCGCAGAGCTCGAGTTACGCCGCCGGGCTGGATCAGCTCGTTTTGCTGATCTTCCTGATCGTCGGCTTCTGGTTCTTTCTGGCCCAGGGCATCTTCTTCGGCTTCATCCTGAAGTTCAGAGCCAAGCCCGGACAGAAGGCCCAGTACATCACCGGGAAGGAGAAGCACCAGAAGAGGTGGATCACGTATCCACATCTGGCGGTGCTCGTCTTCGACGTCGCCATCGTGATCGCGTCTTTCAACGTGTGGTACACGATCAAGATGGATCTGCCACCGGCAGACGCCGAGATCCGCGTGATCGGCCAGCAGTGGGCCTGGACGTTCCAGCATCCGGGCGCAGACGGGAGCCTCGACACGCCCGACGACATCTTCACGATCGACGAGCTCCACGTGGAGAACGGGAAAACCTACCACTACAAGCTGGAATCCCGGGACGTCCTACACGATTTCTCCGTACCCGTATGGCGCCTCAAGCAGGACGCGGTTCCAGGCCGTAGCATCATGGGCTGGTTCCAGCCCACGGAAA
>JAHEKK010000630.1 GCA_024638395.1 Gemmatimonadota bacterium
ACGGTCTTCCGAGAGTTCTTGCAAGGTGCCCACGGCACGGGCAGCGAGGGCGGCGTTCTCCCGATGTCGTTGCGGCGGGAGGGTGGCCACGGGGACGCTACCCGGATCCGGGCGGGCCAGGGTCCATGCTCCCAGCGCCGGAGCTACGCGGAACGGATCCACGACCAGGCCGAGGAGGCCCCTGGCGTTGTCGCCCTTGAACCGGGCCCGTTCTGCGCCCAGGTCCAACGCGGGCCGGAAGTCGGAGTTCGGCGTGGGCCAGGACTCGAGGAGCGGCGTCAGCTCCCCCCTGGAGAAGGCCTGGAGGCCGGCGAGATGGTGACCCCGCACCGGAGGGAGGTGGGACAGCTCGGCGGCCAGCCCGGCGGACTCGACGAAGCGCCAATCCGGTGCCCCGAGGGGACCGCCGGCGCTGGCCACGACCATCAGGTCGGTCGCCCCTACGAGGTAGCCCCGGAAGTCGGGAAAGGACCGGTGTAGCGCGGCAAGGACCGAGACGATCAGATCGTCGTTCGTCTCATAGAGCTGGATCCATTGGGCGAACACGCCTCTCGGCGAAAGGTGGCGTTTCACCTGCTCGTAGAACTCGACGGTGAACAAGCTGGCGGTCCCCGACACCCAGGGGTTGGAGGGTTCCGAGAGGATCAGGTCGAAGGTCTGGCCGGCCTGGGCGAAGTAGGATTTCGCATCACCGATGACCACCACCGACCGGCCGTCGTCGAATACCCGTGCATTGGCGGGGTAGTAGGCCCGGGAGGCATCGAGGACCCGGGGCTCGATCTCGATGGTGGTCACCTGGCTGAAGGAGGGATCCGCGAGGACGAAGTGCCCCGAGATCCCCGATCCGTGCCCGATCACCGCGGCCGTGCGGGTTCCGGGTTCGGCCCCTCGACCGTAGGCTCCTGAAATGAGAGCCGTCAGCATCTGGGTGGACTCGTCCTGCTGGGTGATGGCGGCCGGCGGGACGACTTCACGGGCGGCCCTGAGCCAACGGGCAGTGAGGGAGGCGTCCGGCTTCCCGTTGGTCGTGAGGACGTAGAGGGAGTCCACCGTTCGGTGGAGGCCGATGGTCGCGGAGCGTCCGTCGGCGTAGTACAGGACTTCGGGGGTCTCCAGGGGGCCTCGGCCGGTTCGGTACAGGCCGGAGGTAAGGACGGCCGGGTCCCAGGCCGCCACCTGGAGGGCCAGGGCGAGGACAGCGCCGCTGCCCGCTGCTACCGCCCAGGCACGCCCCCGCGGGCCACGGGCCCGGGCGAGGAGAACCAGCCCCAGGCCGAAGTCGAGTGCGGCGCCCAGGCCGAGGAGGGCTCGAAGGCCAAGCCACGGAAGCACCACCAACCCTGCCAGGGCGACGCCCGCGATGGATCCGGCCGTGTTCGCGGAGTAGGTCTGTCCGATGGCCTTCTCGCCGGCGCGGGAGCGAAGCAGCGCATTGGTGATCAGAGGCAGGGTCATGCCCGCCAGGATCGTGGCGGGTAGCATCACGATCAGGGCCAATCCGTAGCGCGCAGCGCTGAAGGTGCGGTAGCCGTGATCATCCTTGGGAAGCTCGGTGACCAGCTCTCCCACCCAGGCGAACGAAGTTGCCCAAGCGGGAACCGTGGCGACCGCGAGGGCGCCCATCAGGCACTGGATGATGCCGAGCCAGACGAGCGGGCGCGTCGCGGAATCGGCCCACCGACCCATCAAGGCAGAGCCGATGGCCAGGCCCAGGATGAACGCGGAGAGCATGAGCTCGAACGCATGGGTGGCGTTTCCCATGGCGAGGGCCAGCATTCTCATCCAGGCCACCTCGTAGGCGAATGAGGCCAGCGCCGTGCCGAAGGCGAGAAGGAGAAGGAGCTGCGAGGCGGGGCGGGGGCCACCGGGAGCGAAGGCCGGAGCCGAGGCCCCTGACTGCCGGGTCCCGGCGTTTCCTCCGCGTTCCGAGGTGGATCGGAAGCGCCAGACCGCCAGGGCCAGGAGAGCCGCGGCCCCGTTCATGCCTGCTGCAACCACGGAGCTACCGGGCAGGCCCACGGCAGGGATGAGGACGAACCCGGCAAGCAGCACGGCCAGGGCGCCGCCGAGGCTGTTCAGACAATAGAGCCCGGCGAGGACCCGGCCGGTCCGATTCCGGCCGCCCTGCTCCTGCCGAACGAGCGCGGCGGCCATGAGAGGGAACGTCGCCCCCATCAGAATCGACGGGATGACGACCAGGAGGCCGGCGATCGTCCATTTGACGGCCTGGCTCCACGGAGACCCCGGGAAGAGAGGAAAAAGCCGCTCGTAGGACAGTCCGGTGCCCGCCTGGTACGCCGCATGGAAAGCCAACCCGGCGAGGGCGATGCCGACCTCCACCAGGGCATAGGCCAGCAGGGGCCGCTCCACCCGCTCGCTCATCCGGGAAACGAGCCATGCCCCCACCGACAGACCGCCCAGAAACATGGAAATGACCAGCACCGCGGCTTCGGCGCTGTGGCCGACAAAGAGCGCGAGGTAGCGGCTCCACACGACCTCGTAGACCAGGCCGGCCGCCCCGGACAGGAGGTACGCCAGGTAGAGTAGGAGACGGGGCATTCAACAAATATCGACTGGGCGATCCCACCGGACCAACGAATGCAGCGTGCCCCCGCAGCCGGGGGCTTCACGCCGCTCCCCCCGTCGGCTAGAATGCGACCCGGGTTTCAGCAGCGCCGAGGTGGCGGAACCGGTAGACGCGAAGGTCTCAAAAACCTTTTCCCTTACGGGAGTGGGGGTTCGAGTCCCCCCCTCGGCATAACCCCGCAGTTCAAGCGGTCTGATCGTGAGCACGGCCGCCTCCCGGGCCGCACTGG
>JAHEKK010000631.1 GCA_024638395.1 Gemmatimonadota bacterium
CGATACAGCGAGTACTACGACACCAAGACGCTGAAGATGTACATGTCAGGCAACCGCCAGCAGCGTCAGTGGATCATCCAGGCGGCCAAGAAGCTCGAGCTGATGCCCACCACCGAGGGCGGGTTGGACTTCAAGCTGAACTTGACCCACGCCATCGACGGGTACCCGGGTATCGAACATGCGCTGCCCATCGCGCCGATCTACAGCGACGTGGTGGAGTTGTTCAAGGCGTCGCAGACCACCAATAGCCCCACCCTTCTCGTCTCGTACGGAGGTCCGTTTGGCGAAGGGTACTTCTACGCGCGTGAGGAAGTACACGACAACCCCAAGATGCGGCGGTTTTCTCCCGAGGCGAGCCTCGACGCCCGCACTCGCAGGAGGGGGCAGGGCGCCGGTCCCGGTCCCGCGGGCTGGGCCTTGCCCGAGGAGTATGTATTCCCCAAGCACGCCGAGTTCGTGAAAGCCCTGGTGGAGGACAGCGCCCGGGCCGGTGTCGGGAGTCACGGCCAGCTCCAGGGACTCGGATACCACTGGGAGCTCTGGGCCATGGCGTCGGGGGGCCTCTCCAACCATGACGCCCTGCGGGTTGCAACGATCTACGGCGCAGAGGCCATCGGTTTCGGAAAGCAGATCGGCACGGTCGAAGCGGGCAAGCTGGCCGACATCCTGGTGCTGGAGGAGGACCCGCTGGAGGACCTGCGGAATACCACCAGTCTCAGATTCGTGATGAAGAACGGCCGTCTGTACGACGCCGACACGTTGGACGAGACCTGGCCCAGACAGCGTCCCTTCCCCGAGCAACCCTGGCAGAATCTGGGTCCCGACGGGGCGGCGAGGGGGGTGACGGGCGCCAACGAGTAGCGGCCGCCGCTCTTGGACGATCGTTCGGGGCGCGGGGCTTCGGGCCCGCGCCCTGCCTCTTCACGTTTCCTGGGCCCCTCCCGGCGTGCGAGTCGGCTCTCTCCGTCTTCCGCGCAGCAGCAGGGCTGACCGTCGGCCGGTCCCGTTGGCCCGCCACGGACCCCCTTGTGAGGATGAGCCGTCCAGCTATATTTGCCATAGATAGATAAATCATAAATACATTTATGGATTACTTGCATGGCGGCCCGGGACTCGGTTCTGACACCTCTGACCTTCCACATCCTCCTGGCCCTGGCGGATCGCGACCTCCACGGATACGGCATCATCAAGGAGATCGAGGCCCGCGCGGGGCCGAAGGCAGCCCCCACCACGGGCGCCCTCTACCTGGCCCTTCAGCGCATGGAAGCCGACGGTCTCGTCCAGGCCGATGTGGCGGGGCCCGCGGGGGCCGACGCCCGCCGCCGGTACTACGCGCTCACGCCCCGGGGGCGTGAGGCTGCGCGTAAGGAGACCCATCGCTTGGCCGGCCTGGTGGCCCAGGCCCAAGCGAAGAACCTGGTGGGGTGAGGCGATGGGTTTGGTCATCGTAAGGCTCATCCTCCGCCTGGGTCCCACTGACTTCCGGGAACGCTACGGTGAGGAGCTGCTCGACACGCTGGCCCGCCGCGTGGGCGGGGCTGGGGAGGGGGCCGGACCATCCCGATGGGGAGCGTGGGCCCGGACCGCGACGTACGGACGAGAGGTGGCGGGCCTGGTCGCGACGGTGGCTCGTCTCCGGTTGAGGCAAGTTCTGGAAACGGGGAAGCGCAAAGAGAAGCGAGGAGGGATGATGCGGGGATTGAAACAGGACTTGAGGTTTTCTCTCCGGGGACTGCGGAGAAACCCGGGATTCGCCGGATCGGCGCTCGTGGTGATCGCCCTGGGGATCGGCGCGACCACGGCCATCTTCTCCGCCGTCAATTCCTACTTCTTCCGTCCGCTGCCTTTCCAGTCCCCGGAGCGGTTGGTCATGCTCTTCGAGACCAACCCGGAGTTCGGATGGACGGATGCAGATGCGGCCCCGGCCAACGTCCTTGACTGGCGGGAGCGGGTCTCCGCCTTCGACGACGTGGCGGCCTATTCCGGCTTCAGAAACGCCTCACTGTACGTCCTCGAAGACGGTACGCCGGTCCTCCTTCAGGGGCAGGCGGTCACGGGGAACTTCTTCACCGTGCTTGGGGTGCCCCCCCATTTGGGGCGTACGATTCGACGAGACCTGGGCCGAGGAGAGCGGGGTGGTGGTATTGAGCCACGGCCTCTGGGTGACCCAGTTCGGCGCCGATCCCGAGATCGTCGGTCGGGTCATAGAGGTGGGGGGCAGCCCCGTAGAAGTCATCGGCGTTGCCGATGCCGGGTTCCGGTTCCCCAGCGACGACGCCCAATACTGGCATCCCTTCGGGTGGGATCGGGAGGCGCGGAGCCAGACCTGGTTTCGAAGGGCCCACTGGGTGCGCCCCATAGCCCGCCTTGCTCCCGGCGTAACGCTGCAGGCGGCCGGGGCCGAGTTCCAGTCGGTCGTGGGGGCGCTCCAGACCGAGTTTCCGGAGACGAACCGGGTCATGGGAGCGGGGTTCATGCCCATCCGCGACTTCCTGGTGAAGGAGATCCGACGACCTCTTCTTATTCTCCTGGCTTCGTCCGCGGTCCTCCTCCTGCTCGCGTGCGTAAACGTGGCCAACCTCATGCTACTTCGGGGTGATGACCGACGGCGCGAGGTGGCGCTTCGCCACGCCCTGGGAGCCCGCGCGGGGCGGGTGATCCGACTGTTGGTTACGGAAAGCGTGGCGCTGGGGATGCTCGGGGGCGTCTTGGGCATGGGTCTCGGATGGCTCGGCATTCGCTCGATGGAACAGCTCTCGAGGCTCGGGATCGACGGCGCCACCTCGTTGACGCTGGACGCCCGCGTGGTCGCCTT
>JAHEKK010000632.1 GCA_024638395.1 Gemmatimonadota bacterium
CAACGACGAGTGGCAGGGCCACGTGTCGTATCGCGAATTCGGCGATGCCTACGACCCCGCCGTCGGCTTCGTGACCCGCAACGACTTCCGGAGGGTGGAGCCCAGGATCGCGTGGCGCCCCAGACCCGCTGTGAGCTGGCTGAGGACCCTGCAATTCGATGTCCAGTTCAGGTACCTGGAGTCCCTGGGGGGCGGCGTGCCGGAGGAGCGGCAATGGGAGTTCGGTCTCATCGGACTGGACTTCGAAAGCGGGGACGAGATCAGCCTGGAGTTGGGCCACACCTACGAGTTCCTGGACGACTCCTTCGAGATCAACGACGGCATTGACATCCTCCCCGGCGACTACGGGAACTGGGGATGGTCCGTCCGGGGACGGACCGCGAGCCGGCGCCCCATCAGCCTGAACGGCAACGCCGAACGGGGTGGATTCTGGAACGGGAACCGGACGCGGTACGAGGTCGGCGTCGACGTGCGGCCCCGGCCGGGAATCACCCTGGGAACCGAATTCGAGCGAAACGAAGTGACGCTCCCCCAGGGGAACTTCGAGACCAACCTCTTCCGGGTTGAAAGCGCGTGGGACATCAGCCCCTGGTCCTCGATCACGGGCAATGTGCAGTACGACAACGTCTCCGAAATCGTGGGCCTGTTCCTGAGGGCCCGGTGGATTCTTGCGCCAGGCAACGACCTCTACCTGGTGTACACGCAGAATTGGCAGAACCTCGCGACGGACCCTCTCGATCGTCGCTTCAGCACGCGGAGCAGGGGCGGGAGTACGAAGCTCAACTACACGTTCCGGTTCTGATCCGGCCGCGGCCGGTCCAGACCCACGCGGAACTCCCCAGGGGCGGCGCGGTTTAACCGACTGAACCCACTCCACGCGCCGGGAGTCCAATGTCCGCGGTCTTCAAGAACTCAGCCCTCGCCGTCGCGGTCCTCATGGGCCCACTCGTTCTGGCCTCCGACCCCCTCTCGGCCCAGGCCATCGATAT
This sequence comes from Gemmatimonadota bacterium, assembly GCA_024638395.1. Lineage (GTDB taxonomy): Bacteria > Gemmatimonadota > Gemmatimonadetes > Longimicrobiales > Gaopeijiaceae > JAHEKK01. The sequence goes on from JAHEKK010000632.1 coordinate 990, forward strand.
CGGCGACCTGGGCTTCCTGGCAGGCTCCCCCGATGCGCCGGTGCAGGTCGTGGAGTTCAGCGACTTCTCGTGCCCCTACTGTCGGGAATTCCACAGCGGCACCTATCAGACCCTCCACGCCGACTACGTGGCGACGGAGAAGGTTCGATGGATCTACATCCCCTTCGCGTCCGGCCAGTATCCGCATTCTTTCGCCGCGGCCGCCGTAGCCGAATGCGCCGGGCGTCAGGGTCATTTCGAAACGGTTCGAGATCGCCTCTATGAGACCCAGGACGCCTGGAAACAAGAGGACGAGCCCACGGCGGGAGCCCACTTCATGAGTCTTGTGGAGGACATCCCGTTGGACGGCGGGGCCCTGATCACCTGCGCAGCCAGTCCGGAGGTGGCAGCCCGCCTCGAACAGGCGCGGGAGCTGGCGGCCCGGGTCGGCGTCACGGGCACGCCGGCCTACGTGATCGACGGGTTCCCGGCGGTGGGCGCTCTCCCGGCCGAGTTCATCGGACAGGTCCTCGACGCACGGCTTGCCCAGCTCGGGCACGTTCCCGCCCAAGGCCGATGACGTTTCGGTGGGCCCGCCGAGTCAGTGGCACACCCGGTCCCATGGTGTGAGAATGGACCCGTTACGGCATTCGTGCGCTTTTCGCCCCGGAAAGGGCTGCGCCGAGACCCATCCCGTCGACCACAGGTAGGACCATGCTCTCTGCTTCCGCCCTCCTCGTTCTCGCCGGCACCCTCGCTCCCTGTCCGGTGGATGATGTCGCCCCGGTGCTGTCCGTTGACGACGATCTTCGGCAGGCCTACGAGTCCGGTCTGACGTTCCCGGACTTCCTTCGACAGGCCGACGCCCGCAAGGAGCTCTGGGACAGGAACTACGGGACCGCGGAGATTCCTGCCGACGTGGTGGAGAGGGCTCGGGCCGTCGGCGGACAATGGTATGTCCTGGCCATCGCCATCGCCGGTTGCAGCGACTCGGTGAACACGATTCCCCATGTCGCAAAACTCGTCGAGTTGGTGCCCACCCTCGAGATGCGCATCATCGATTCGTCCGCCGGACGGGCCTACATGGAAGCGCGCCCAACACCCGACGGCCGAGCTGCCACCCCCACCCTCATCCTGCTCAACGACCGGTTCGACGAGGTCGGGTGCTGGATCGAGCGGCCGACGGCGCTCCAGGAATGGGCATTGAACGAGGGAGCCGCGCTGCCGGGCCCGGAGTTCATGGCGGAGAAGATGTCCTGGTACCGGCGAGACGGGGGCCAGAGTACGGTGTCGGAGGTGGTGGGGATCCTCGAGGCGGCTGCGGCAGGGAATCACATCTGCGGAACGTGACCACTCCCCGGCGATCCGACACTGGCGCGAGGACGGACGCGCCACTGTATTAGGGCATCGAATTAGGGACTCAACCCGAGCCCGATCCCCCTTGCTTCGACGTGCGTCCGCCTGTGGCCAAGTCCCCGGTCTTCTTCAATTGCCTCAACTGCACCGCCTACTGCTGCACGTACGGGCACATTCCGGTCACCAAGACCGATGTGAAGCGCCTCGCCAAGCACTTCGGGATCACGGCGGAGGCCGCTCGCAAGAAATTCACGAAGAAGGACGGGAAGGGAGGACGGGTCCTACGCCACAAGTTCGACGCCATCTTCCAGAGTGCCTGCAGGTTCCTCGACCAGGAAACCCGACTCTGCACGGTCCACAAGGCCCGACCCGCCGCCTGTCGCGCCTATCCCGGCGGCGCCCGGTGTCAGTACTACGAGTTTCTGCAGGCCGAGCGTGGCCGCCAGGAAGAGCCGGATATGGTGGTGGCCGCCTACCCTGTCGATCTCTG
>JAHEKK010000633.1 GCA_024638395.1 Gemmatimonadota bacterium
GATGACAGCCGGGAAGTGGAGCGGGTGGGTGGGGTCCGGTGGACGATCAAGGACGGGATCCTCTACGACGCCAGAGCTCTTCTGGAGGATGTTCGCCGGATGGTGGAAGAGGCCAAGGAGGAGCGGGGGATACCCCCCGGGCCGATGCCGGTGGAGACGCGGAGGCCGGTGGGGTAGGGGACAGGATAGCCTCCGGGCCCGGACGAAGAAGTCACGCCCCTCGGGTCTGTTTGACGCTTTGCGTCCGGGAGCCTTCGGTGGGTTTTTCGCATCCTTGCAGTTGGTCCTTTCAACCGCCCTCACCGGCCTTCGACGTCCCACCCTCGACCAACGCCTCGAAGGCCGGGTCACCCCTCAGGACATCGTACCGTGGGTCCAAACGGAGCGTGTGTCGCGATACCTCGCTTGGGTGACCCTCGACGATTTCTGTCAGCAGGGCCACAGCCGTCTCATTCCGGCCCAACAAAGCGTGAGCCCGCGCAACCCGCTCCACGAGGCGGGGCCCCTCCAACGCATCGCGGGAGACAGGCAGGATCTCCATCGCTATACGACCCGCCTCTAGCGCGGCCCGCTCCATTCCCAACCCGGCGTAGGCCAGAGCCAGGAAGCTGAGAACCCGGGCACGTTCCGGATGGCCTCTCTCGTCCTGATCCTGAAAGAGCGCCAAACGCCCCTCGAAGTGGGCCCGGGCCGAGTCCAGGGCGGCCGTCGCGGCCCACAGGTCTCCGAGCAACCCACGGACGAACCCCCTGTCCAGTTGGGGCTCGCCCGGATCATCCGGGAGAGCGCCGAGTGCCGCTTCGAGACGCCGGTCGAACATCTCCAGCGCGAACCAGTCGTATCCGACACGTGAGGTATCCAGGCGCCCCATCGCCTCCTCCAGGATCTGCCGGGCCTTTGCCGTATCCCCCCAACCGATCAGTTGGACCATGGCGCGAGTGCCGTGAAAGCCGCGACGATCCGGAAACAGCTCCAGGGCCTCCGCCAGGACCCGGTCGGCTTCCCTGTATCTCCCCAGGTGGACGAACGTCCAGGCCAACCCGCTCCGCCCGCGTGACACGCGGGGCTCTCTTTCCAACACACCGCGGTGCAGACCGATGGACCGCTCCCAGGCCCCCGTTCGTCTCGATACGTAGGCCCAGGCCAACAGGATCTCCGGGTCTCCGGGAAGGCTGGCGTCCGCGATCGCCAGGTACCGGTCCGCGGCCTCATAGTCCAGGTTGATGCGGTAATGGACCATGGCCATGGCGAGGTTCCCATACGGATCGTCGGGGTCCAGGTCCAGCGCCCTGGTCGCTGCTGCGATGGCGTCGTCCCGGACGTCTTCCTCTCCCCACCCGGCCATGTACAGCTCAGAGCCGGCCAGGGAAAGCCCAGCCCATGCCGCCGCGAAGGAAGGATCGAGGGAAGTGGCTCGAGAGAACATGTCCATGGCCAGACGGAGCGGTTCGGCAATCCACTCTCGCCGGAGGAAGTCCCAGCCCCGGAGGTAGAACGTGTACGCCTCCGGATTCCGGGTCGGAGGCACCGGTGCGATCATAGCGTCCACCAGCTCCAAGCCGACGGCCTCGGTGACGGCCTGGGCGATTCGGCTCTGCACATCGAAGATGTCATCCAGATAGGAGTCGTAGATCTCGCTCCAGACCTCGACCCCGTCGTCCGCCCTCACCACGCGAGCCAGCACCCGCACTCGATCCGGAGACGGTTCCGCGGGCTCCCGCCGTACACTGCCGGCGAGCACATAGCGCGCGTCCAGCTCGCTTGCGAGCGCCCGTGGATCACTGTCCGGGAAGCCGCCCTCGCGATTGACACCTGAGACCACTTCCAATCCGGGAACGGCTGCCAGCCGCGAGACCAGCTCATCCGACAATCCAGCGGCGAAGTAGGCGCTGTCGGGCGGGCCGAGGTCCTCCAGAGGCGCCACCATGAGGCGGATGGCACCCGAGGCGGGCACGTTCTGGGACATCTCACCATTCAACATCACGACGGCGGAGAAGATGAAGGCAGACACCGCGATGCCGCTCAACCAGCCGCGGCGCCCCCATGAGGGGCGTCGGGTCGAGGGGGACGGAATCCCCGCGTTATGGACAACCGGGGAAGCGGGCAAAGACCGGTCAACGGGGACCGGAGTAGGCGGATCAGGCGCTTGCCCCTCCAGGTCCGCCATCTGCCTTGTCCGGGTCCGGGGCGCCGGGCTCGCGAGAGGCCCACGTGGATGGTCCCTCTCGGCACCTATCCGGGCCTGATCCAACAGGGCGGTTGTCACCGGCGCCGGGTGGGTGTCCAGGTCATTCGCCAGGCGGTTGGCGAACGTCTCGTATTCAAGGATCGCTTGCCCGTTTTCTCCGGCGGTCATGAGCAGCTCCATCAGGACCCGGAGCGATCGTTGGTCGTACGGAGCGATCTCCAGCACTCGACGGAGGGATCGGACAGCCGCCGGGACGTCCCCCTCGTCGCGATGGGCCAAGGCCAGCGTTCGCCCGGCCCCCGCAGCCTTGTCCCGGACTCGACGAGCCAGCCCCGCTGCCCACTCTTCGAAGTCGGGCGCGCCGGCGATGAAGAATCCTTGGAGGAAGCCCCCCCTGTACTCGTTCAACGCCTCCGAGAGTCGCCCTTCGGCCAATCGCGACTCGAAGGTCCGCACGTCGCACTCCAATGCCCCCGGTGCGAGACGGATGCGCGAGCCCTCGGATTCGATCAGCCCGGGACCCAGGTCTCTTCGCAACACATGAAGCTGCTGACGAAGGGCGGCGCGGGCCTTCTCGTCGGTGGTCTCGGCCCAGAAGAGCGCGATGATCTCGTCCCGCTCAAAC
>JAHEKK010000634.1 GCA_024638395.1 Gemmatimonadota bacterium
AAGCGGTCCAGCAGCAGGGTGCGCTCGTCCACCCGCGCTAGCCCTCTTGTCGCAGCAGGCCGGCGTTCACGGCACCGTCCAGGAACGAGCGGGGGTCCAGGCTCGGGATCTCGAGACCGAACTGCTCCATCCACCGCTCACTGAGTCGCTTCATGTACCGGCTCAACGTCTCCTGGGAGAACCCCGCAGCGTCCCGCATCTGACGGACGATCTCCGTCGGAGAGCCCCGGAAGGTGCGCCCGTCGCCCCGTCTGATGATCCGGGGCGGGTCGTCGTCTCCTCCCCCGGGGAAGAGCTCGAGCTGCGAGGGATCCGGTCCGGAATCCCAGCCATTGGCCTTCGCCTCGATCTCCGCCAGAAGCCTGTCGACCGGGTCCGTCTCGGCCTCGAGGGCGTCGAGACGCGCCTTCCACGGGCGGAGGGACGCATGTTCGCCCTCGACACCTTCCAGCACCTGACGCAATTCGATCGTCCGCCAGACCGCCAGCGCATCCCAGTGCTGGCTCGGAGGAACTCGTTCGAATTCCCGGAGCGTGGCCTCCCACTCGCCACGATCGTAGAGGATATGGCCGAGGTACACCCTGGCTTCAAAAAGCTCCGGATCCAGGCGCAGCGCGCGCCGGATCTGACGTCCTGCCGCCACGTCGTTCCCCAGACGGTGGAGAGCGTATCCAAGGGAAGCGGCGGCCTCGGCGGACTCCGGGCGGGACGCCGCGGCCTTCGCGAAGTAGTCCCTGGCCATGCTGTAGAGGGCTTCTCTGTACAGGGCCCGGCCCATCGTGAGGAGAAGCTCCACATCGTCGCCGTACGATGTCTTGCTCACCTGATCGAAAAGACGCTGCGCCCGCGCGTGTTCACCCAGGCGAAGCAGGGTCTCTCCGAGGCCCACCAGGGCGTCCTCGTGTCGCGAGTCGATGAGGAGGGCTCGCTCAAAGACCCTACGAGCCCACGCGAACTCTTCGCGGGCCAACCGAGCGTACCCGAGGCCCACATAGAGATCCACCGTTTCGGGATAGAGGGCCACCGCTTCCTTCAGCACTTCGAGAGCCCCGTCGAAGTCCCCCTGGTGGTAGAGTCGATGCGCGTGTTCGTCGTATTCCTCGGAGCTGAGAAAACGCGGAGGCATCCCTTCTCCTCTGGGCGTGGGGAGACCGACGATCTGGGGGTTCGTTGGGGGCCGCTTCGAATGTAGCGCCTTCATGGGCGCGGGTCAGCGGGAGGGCCGGGACCCGGCACGCCTCAGACGGCTCGTCCGAACTTGATGTTGCAGCGGGGACAGAACCAATCGGTACCCCGCCGCACCAGGCTGGGCCCTTCCTCGCCCCGGGGACAAAGGGGATCCAACCCTTCTTCGGTCTGGGCCTTCACCTTGGACTTTTCCGTGCGCGTCGCCTTGCGGACCGGAAGTTGGTACCTGAGAGACGAGGACTGGCACTCGAAGAGCACCGTGGACGTGCCGTCGGACTCGCCCCGGACACCGAGAGCCACCAGGAAGCCTCCCATGGGAGAGGGAACCTGTCGTCCGCTGCAGTACAGGCGCTCCATCTTCTTCGCGTCGCCGAGCTCTTCGACGCCAAAGCCGGCCGTTTCTTCGGAAGGTGTGCTTTTTGTACGTGGCATGGCCAGTCGGTGGTTTCCGTGGTCGATACAAAGAAGGGCCGGCCGGAAGGGGCCGCGGTGCGGAAGGGGGGGGCTCCGTGCCCACGCCGCCTTGCTCGCGCCCTGCTGTACCTCGGTCCCGACCCATACCCCCGGCGCACGGGGCGGACCAGTATAAGTAGACGGACCGTCTGCCGCCATTGCACATCCGGCGACCGCTCCGGGCAGGGCCCGGAAGACGGGTCACAGGACGCCGCCTCAGGGTCCCGCGCGCGGTTCAGTGCCCAGGGGCACACACCGATACTAGATACAGCAGGCGCAGTACCGTCGGGTACGGCCTGCAAGGAAACCGGTATCGCCTTTGGGGGGCAAATCGCCGGAATCCGACTTGAAGGCGCTTTCCGCCCACGGCGGGAGGCGTCTTCTTGCTTTTCCGGGCTGATTCCCACGAAAGGAGCGAGGCCCCCGACCGGGGGACCTCGCTCGGTTCCTGCGCCTTTCGGTTCGGTCAGGCAGCGCCTACGGTAGCTTCCGACTTCTCGGTGTCCGCCTCAGCCGACGCTTCGGCCGGCTGCTCAACGACGCCCTCGGCCTCGGCCGGCTCTTCGGCAGCCGGGGCATCCTTCTTCAGTCGGGAGATGGCCGGCTTGCAGAAACGGAGACCGATGGTCTTGAGTTCGGCAAGCTCGGACACGTCGAGATCGGGATACCGCTCGGCCAGATATTCTATGGTCTCAGTCATCCAGGAATCCTGATCCGGCTCCGTCGCCTGCAGCACGCCGCAGCGATGGATGTGACTGAACAGTTCATCACGGGCCCTTTCCATGAGCTCTTGCTTCCCCACTACTCCTCCTTGTAAATGGTCGCGGATGGCCGGGCGATTCTCAGATGAACCACCCCGGCGCGAACCTACCCATATCGTCAGCATGAACAGCCTTCTAAGCTAGGCTTTATCCGCGCCGTCGCCAGCCCCCGGAGCTTCCGGCGGGCACTTCACCGAAGAGATTCCACCCGGCCAAGGGATCCAGAATCACCATGTCCAAAGACCAGGCTCCCCTCGATCCGGTCACATTGGAGATCTTCCGCCATCTCTTTACGGCTCTGGCCGAGGAGATGGGTGGAGCCCTCCGCCGCGCATCTTTTTCGCCCAACATCAAGGAGCGGCGGGACTATTCCTGTGCCCTGTTCAACGCGACGGGGCAGGCTGTGGCG
>JAHEKK010000635.1 GCA_024638395.1 Gemmatimonadota bacterium
CGTGGTCGACGGCTTCAGCACTCACAACGTCGCCGTGCCGCCGAACCTCGAGATCGCCGGCCTGACCCTCAGCGTCCAGGGCGTGCTCCTGGTCAACCAGGTGCTCACCCAGCTCTGCAACGCGGTGGACGCGACCGTCGGCTGCACGCAGTAGACGCCCGCTTCCGGAACCAAGACGGGCGGCCACCTCTGAAGGTGGCCGCCCGTTTTTCGTTTCGGTCCCGATCCCGGTTCAGGTCTCGGGAGATCCGACGCTCAATCGTTCGGCTCGGGTTCTGGCTCAGGATCGATCTCCAGAACCTCCTGGGCGGCCAGCCAGACGTGGATCGCGCCGAAGTAGCCGATCACACCGGAATCGTCCAGCCCCACGTTCACCAGGCATTGCTCGCCGTCGATCGCCACGGCCGACCCGTAGCGGCCTTCGGCGGGCCCGAGGTTGGGGACGAGTACGGCCTCGTCTTGCCAGACACCCTCGTGCCTCTCGTAGACGACCGCGTTGCCCAGGAGGAGCGCCGTATCCGGTGCTCCCACGACGGCATGGGGCCCCTTCACGTTCACGGCGGCGCCGAAGCGGAGCGTGTTCGCGAGTCCTTGCGGAGTCAGGGTGGCGCTCAGCTGCCACCCGACGAGCGGATCCCGGTTGTAGACGTAGACTCGACCTTCGCCATCGTCGTCCGGCGCACCGATGAGCAGCGTGCTACCGGAGAGCGAGACAGCTTCGCCGAACCTCGTGGCTCCCGCGGGAGCGTAGATGACCGGCCCGCGTACCCACCCCAGGTACGAGCGGTGGAACAGGTGAACCTCGCCGGCTTCGGGAGCTCCCACGACCGCGATGTTCCCCTCATAGGAGAGCGATGCGCCGAACTCGTACTCTTCCGGCCACGGCGAGTCACCCCACGCCGTAGGCCACAGGATCGCCGTCTGGAACGTAGACGTGGACCTGGTCGACGCCGGGCGCGGAGACGAGAGCGCTGTTGCCATTGACGGCGGTCGCGGTTCCGTACCCGTCGTCCGGTTGACGGATCAATCGCTGGAGGCGGGTCGCCATCGGCCATGAGCTCGTGTTTCCCACTTGCTCGTAGACGTACGCCACGCCGGCTCCACCATCCGCATCGGGAGCCCCGACGAAGGCGATGCCCTCCCCGAGTGCCACGGCTTTCCCGAACCCGGAATCCGGATCGGGCAGGTCTTCGGTCAGAACGGCCCACCCGTGCCAGTGCCCGTGGTGGCCCCCATAGAGGAACGCGGCTCCGATTCCTCCCTGCAAGCCCTCCGATCCGACCAGGGCGCCGTGCCCGTACAACGAAATCGACGTCCCGAAGTGGTTCGGGCCCAGTCCCCCCGGAGAGTAGGGACGAAGTACGTCTACCTTATGCCAGTCCGACTGCGCGTGCGCGGGCCCACCGAGCCCCGCCAGGATCACCCCGGCCGCAAAGCAACGAGCAAGGCGACTCGGCTGCTTGTCACCGATGAATTCCATGTCGCGTCCACCTCCCAAATGCTGGCCCCATTCTGGGCCGTTCCCCTGATTCCTGTGGCAGTAAGCCGCATTCTCGACGTCGGACGCCCTTCCTGCAGCTTCCTAGGGGGTCCCCACCCCCTGAAAACGACCCGCCCAGTCCGGAAAGCACGCGTGCCGCGGCTTCGTGGACGAGGGCCGGAAGGCGCGGATCCTCGTCGATGGCTCCCCCGAAAGACGGCATCCGGTCCGGGAGCCGACACTTCGACGACGACGGCGGGCCGTAGGTTCCCACGCCTACTCGGAACTCTCGTGTGGTGTAGATGATCCATTCGCCGTAAAACCGCTGGGAACGACTTTCCGAGGGCCCCGGGAACCACCACGGGCGCGAGCACCTTACGATTCGGCCCCGAACGGGATGCTACCCGGTCGAGTTCTCCCCCCTGTAAGCCCCTGCCTGTAGGCCCCTGCGAGATCCATGCACTCTCTCCTGAAGACCCTGACCGTCGTCGGGCTGGCGTCCTTGGCCAGCGCTCAACGGCAAGAATCCACCCCCTTCGTCCACAGTGTCGGTGACGAGCACTTCCCCACCTGGCAGGACTTCACCCAGTCCGCCACGTTCATGGAGCAGGGGCTCCGTTGCGGCTCCCCTGAATGGACCTTTACCGGAGCCGAAGCCCCTTCGGATTGCTCGGGTGGGTCGACGACGATCCTGCCCCAGTACAACCCCGGGAATGGCCTGATCCGGATCCCCGTCGTCGTTCACGTCATTCAGAACTCGAGCGGCGCCGGGAACATCCCGACCTCCCAGGTCCAAAACCAGATCCAGATCCTGAACGAGGACTTCCGTGCCATCGCCGGCACGAACGGCCGTTTCGGTACGGACACGAACATCGAGTTCTTCCTGGCCACGACCGACCCCCAGGGCAACCCGACGACGGGGATCACCCGGTCGACGAACAACACGTGGTTCAACGACGGCGGCAGCTACTGGAACACCCTGGCCTGGGACACGAACCGCTACCTGAACATCTACACCAACTCCGCGAGCGGCGCCCTCGGGTACGTGCCCTCCCTGCCCCAGGGCGGCATCGTCGGTAGCAACGCGGACCGTGTCGTCGTCCTCTGGTCCTCCTTCGGCCTGAACGCCCCGATCGGCCCCCCCTTCAACAAGGGTCGCACCACGGTCCACGAGGTCGGTCACTATCTGGGCCTGTACCACACGTTCCAGGGCGGATGCGCCGCCGCGAGCAACTGCTACAACAACGGCGACCGGATCTGCGACACGAACCCCGAGGGTTCTCCGACCTTCGGTTGCCCGGGCTCGCGCGCGACCTGCGGCTCGCCG
>JAHEKK010000636.1 GCA_024638395.1 Gemmatimonadota bacterium
CCTGAACCAGATCCTCCGCCTGAGCTGCGGACCCGGCGAGCCGTAGGGCGAACCGGTAGACGGCATCCAGGTGAGGCAATGCCTCTTCCTCGAACCTGGTTCGCCGTTCGTTCATCCTAAGCCCCGCCTGGAGTCGACCTCGGTTGTGTGGTCAGTCCGGAAAGCTCACGTCGCGGGCGCTCTCTTCCGTGACTGGCGACCCCGTCATGAGTTCTATTAACGCTCCCATCTCCGACTTCAGTTCCCGGGCCCTCCCCAGGACCGTGAGGGCGTGGGCGTAGTCGAAGTAGGCGACCACGGCTTCCTCGCCGGCAGGGTGCGTCGCCAGGATGAGGCTGTCCATGTGGGCGCCCAGGGCATCTGTCACGGCTTCGAGGGCCGACTCGACGCCCTCCAGCTCGTGATAGGTGTAGACCGACAGGTCGCCGTCGAGGCGGCGGGCGAGGTTCTCGACAGCCGCGGTCTCCACGGGCGGGGCGAGGAGTGAGCCCGTTCCCCCGTCGTAGGACAAGACGACCTCCGCGCCCCTCGCGAGAGCGCGGCCTTCCTCGAATGAGCAGTGCAGAACCACGGCGTCCCCCTTCCCTATCCGCCGACTGTCGTCCCCTCCAATACTTATTTCTCGGCCGGAGGTTTCGCCATCCCGACGTTTCCGGCCGGACTTCCGCCCGTACGTCTGGGCCGCGGGCTTGCCTCGGAGGCGAGCGCCTTGCCTCAGCCGATGGGAACGGATCCGCGCTCCGTAACCGTCACCGGGTCGCCCACGCTGATGCTCCCCTCTCCGGCGTGCGTCACGTTCAGCCCGAAGAACAGCTTGCCTTCGATGTTCCGATACCGAGCGAGGGTTTTGAGGGGCTCGTTGCCGGGATGACGCTCCCCGGTAGCCTGGTCGAGGGTGGTGACCTTGCACCGTGCGCAGAGCTTGACGCCGCGGAAGTCCATGGCCCCGATGCTCATCCCCCGCCACCGGTCCTCGGCATGAGGGCGTGTAGGCCCGACGATGATGTTGGGTCGGAACCGCTCGATTTCCAGCGGGGTGTCCGCCCGGCGCTCGAGCTCGGCGAACGACGCCGCGGTGATGACCAGGGCCGGGTAGCCGTCGGCAAAGGTGACGCGGCCGCCCGGTGCGAACGCGGGGTTGGTGGGCCGCACCGACGATTGCGGGAGGTGGGCCAGGCGGGCCGGGTAGCCGAAGAGCTCGGTGATCCAGGCATCTGCGTCCGGACCGGCGGGAGCGGCGTCGACGGTGGACGTCCACACCTGGACGGGGAATCCGGACCCGGGAGGCACCTTGACGGAAATCGGGTCGAGGCCCGGAGCCGAGAGGCCCACTCCGTCAGGGAGGATCCGGGCGCCGATCGTCGCCAGCCGGGGCTCTTCCCGTTGCGTGATGAAGTGTCCATCGGGATGGACCGCCATCCACCGGCGGTCGTGGACGGGTCCGGCCGAGTCGAAGGCCATCTGATCGACGTCGAAGCCACGGCCACCCTTCAGGGGATAGAGCCTCAGACGCCGGACGCGTATCGTGGTGTCGGCAGATCCCTTCCGGGGACGGCTGGAAGAGGCACCGGCATCGTTCTCGAGGTGGCGTGTCATTTCGCGTCCTGATCCGCGTACGGCTCGTTCATGTCGACGGGGGGCGGCTCGCCGGGCGAGGGGCGCGGTGTGCCCAGGAGAACGTCCTTGAGAACCAATCCGACCAACAAATTCAGGAGTGTGTGGGCAGCGACCGCCGCCCAGATGTTTCCGGTGGCGTACACCCCGGCAGCCAGAAGGAGGCCGATGAGACCGGTTCTGAGGACCCCGTGGCCCCCCTGGTACATGTGAAGACACCCAAAGGCGACGCAGGGAGCGAGCGCAGCCGTCATGTAGGTTGCCGCCCACGGCAGAAGGTAGATGGGGAGGAAGCCCCGGTAGGCAATCTCCTCGCCGACCCCGGCGGCCCCGCACAGAAGTCCGTAGGTTCGCTTTTCCCGGCGGCTTCGGGGCATGAGGCGCCGCACGAGAGGGCGCTCTTCCCATCCGAGGGCTCCACCCAGGAGATGGAAGAGCCCCATGAGGAGCAGACAAGCGCCCAGGAGCACCGAGGTCTGCACCAGTAGCTCGACCCACTCGATCCCTCCGAGGATCCCGGCGTAGGGCTGGGGGAGGGGTCTGAGCTCGACCAGGCCCAGGGCGCCAAGGCCACCGAGTGCCAGGAGCACGACGGCCGTGAGGACGTAGAACCTCGTCTTGTCCGGGCCAAGCTCGATGTTGTCGGTGGGCGTCACGAGGGACATGACGGGGAAATAGACCAGGAGCACGCTGGCAAGTAGCGACGGAAAAAGCGGACGGTCAGCGAAGACCCACGCCCACCCCGCCAGGGCCGCGGTGGCTAGAAAAACGGCGCGGGCGAAGGCCGGATTCGGCTCGGAGTGTCCCTTGGCGATCGCTTCAGGCCTCGCTTCGGGCTCTTCCATCGTTGACGCTTCGCCGGGGGGCATCTAGAGTGGTCGCCGGGTTCCAATGGGCACGTTGTGTCCTCATTCCGAAGGGGTCCAAAGACGATGGCAGCGAGCGCAACCTTCCGTGTGGTCGCGGCTCTCGACCATCCCCATGGAGGGCGGATCTTACGACTCCGCCTGGTGGGTGGCGAGGCTCCTCCGTTGAAAGAGCTCAAGAACAGCACCTTCCTCGGGCGAGGGCCTGAGGGACAGAAAGCCACGGTCCAGGTCGACGGATTCGCCCTGTTTGGCGGACGGCCCTCGGACCGACGGCTGGCAAGGACCGGCCGGGTAGACGTGCGCGTGCCCCCCACGGATGGGA
>JAHEKK010000637.1 GCA_024638395.1 Gemmatimonadota bacterium
GGCGCTCAATCTCTGGCGGAAAGTGAACCAGTTGGGCACCGAGCTCGTCGGAGGGGGTGAAGTACCGCCCGCGGTTGCCTCACCCCGAGACGCCGAGTTCACCCCGGAGCACGTGTACGAGGTCCTCGAAGGGGTGGCCGACCGGCTTCAGGAGATCCGCGCCGGTTCGGCCATCGTGGCGGCCACCCCCATCGACACGGAGAGGGTAGCGGGGCCGTCCGAGCTGGAGGGAACCCCCACCGATGTCTTCCAGTCCATCGTGCAGTCCACTCGCCAGGTGAACCTGATGCTGGAGCGGGAGCCCCAGCCGGGAGACGTCTACCAACGCGTCCAGCAGGCGGTGTTCTTCGCGTCGGAGATCCTGGCCGCCGTCGGTGAGTCCCACGCGTTCCCCCCGCTGCCCCAGAACCAGCCCGGAATGCGCCCTGGCCACGTCTACAATCGCCTGCTCGAGATCGGAGGGAGGCTTTCGGTCGCCTTCGAGGCCCTGGGCCTGGACATGATCGAACTGCCGTCGACCGGATACACGTTGGATGAATCGCTCACGCCGGGAGACGCCTTTGATCTGGCCACCCTCCTGCTCACCGAGATGGAGTACCTCCACTCCAGAACGGCCGGTGCCCGCACGCCGATCTTCGCTGAACACCCGGGCCGAAGGTGGCCGAGTGACGTTTTCCGCCTTGCGGGAGTGCTGGGCGAACAGACGCTCTACATCATGACCCGGGCCCGGGAGGATGCCGCCGCGTTCCGTGGGTCCTCCCAACCCCGCTGATCCCATCCAGTACGAAAGGACGACAGCAATGCGCTTCGCGACCCCGTGGGGCCTCCTGATGGGTGGTACGCTCTGCCTGGCCCTTCTGCCCGCGTCGCTTGCCGCACAGGAGGATGGGGACGACGAGTGGGACGTGACGCTTGCCCGCGGGGAGACCCGGGACATCGATTTCACGACGGAGGAGGGGACGTGGATGTCGGTGGATATGTCTCCGGACGGAGAATGGGTCGTCTTCGATCTGCTGGGTCATGTGTACCGGGTGCCGGCCACCGGAGGGGACGCCGAGGTCTTGACGGGCGAGACGGGCGTGGCCGTCAACTACCATCCCCGGTTTTCGCCGGACGGACGACAGATCGCGTTCATCAGCGACCGGAACGGACAGAGCAACCTCTGGATCATGAACGCCGACGGATCCGATGCGACGACCGTTTTTTCCGCGCCGCTCACGAGGGCGGTGGAGCCGGCCTGGACCCCCGACGGGGAGTACATCCTCGTTCGCCTCGGTTCGGTGAGTCCCGACCCCGGCGGACGGAGCGGAATCTGGATGTATCACAAAGATGGAGGTGAAGGGATCCAGGTGGTGGACGATCAGCCGTCCGCAGCCTGGCCCTCGCCCTCCCGTGACGGCCGCTACCTCTACTTCCACGTGTACACCGGACCCCCGGGGCTCCAGGGGCGCGACGCCCTCGCCGGTCATTGGCAGGTGCGGCGCAAAGACCTCCGAACCGGCGAAGTCACCGATATCACTGCGGGCACCGCACAACAGCAGGTGCGGGCGTCCAGTGGTAGTGCCTACGCGGCGGAGATCTCCCCGGACGGCCGCTGGATGGCGTTCGCACGGCGGATTGCCGGAGGAACGATCTCGTACCGGGGCCATCGCTTCGGACCTCGAACGGCCTTGTGGGTTCGGGATCTCCGGACGGGGGCGGAACGGGTGGTCATGGATCCGATCACGGTGGACAACGCCGAGGGCATCAAGACGCTCCGCATTCTCCCGGGGTACGGCTGGAGCGCCGACGGGTCGGAGATCGTGTTGACCCAGGGCGGCAAGATCAGGCGGGTGGCGGTGGCTTCGGGTGAGGTCACCACGATCCCGTTCCGGGCACGGGTGCGGCGCACGATATCGGAAATGACCCGGGCCGACTTCAGAATCGACGACGAGCCTTTCCGGGCTCGATTCCTCCGGTGGTACGGCGCGTCGCCGGACCGGTCACGGATCGTCTTCCAGTCGGTGGGGCGCGTATGGACCGTGGCTGCCGGCGGCGGGGCTCCCCAACGGCTGACCGAAGGAGACGGACCCTTCGAGTTCTCGCCCTCGTGGTCGCCGGACGGGCGCTGGATCGCCTATACCACGTGGGACGGGGGCGAGGGGGGCCACGTCTGGAAGATCCCCGCCTCCGGCGGAAGCCCTCAGCAGCTCAGTCTCACAGCTTCCGAGTATGCCCACCCCGTTTGGAGTCCCGACGGATCCGAGTTGGTCGTGACCCGCGGGAGCGGCGCGGCATCCCGGCATCGTTCGGCCACTCAGAATCCCTACTGGGAGCTGGTTAGGATTCCGGCGGGCGGCGGGGAGGGAGCGCGCGTAGCGACGCTCTCCGGGTCCGAAGGCCTTCTCGGGAACAGGGTCCAGATCGCCCGGGCGTCCTGGGGTTCGGACGGGCGGATCTACTACGGCAGCGGCTACCGGGCGGGTGAGGGTCCCCTGGTCCAGGCCCTGAGGTCCGTTCGTGCCGACGGGACGGACGAGCGGGTGCACGCGACGATTCCCAATGGGGACGAATTCGTGGTCTCACCCGACGGACGCCGGGTGGCCTTCAACGAGGGCGACAACGTGTTCTGGGCCCCACTTCCCCCGGGAGGAGTCGGCGGGAGTCCCGTGGAGCTGGCGAAGAGCGACGCCGCCGTCCCCGTGAAGCAGCTCACGACCGAGGGCGGACTCTACCCCCGTTGGCTCACCCACGATGTGGTGGAGTTCGGAAGCGGGCCGAGATTCTTCCTCCACGATGCGGTCACGGGCACCACCGACACCACCG
>JAHEKK010000060.1 GCA_024638395.1 Gemmatimonadota bacterium
GGTGCCCGCATGGATCTGGCTCATACCCGGGCCATGGTGTCCGCGGCCCTGTCCGGGGCGCTGGAGTCGGTGTCGACGAACCCGGATCCGGTATTCGGCCTCCATATTCCCGAGTCCGTGGCGGGTGTGCCGGCACAGATCCTGGCACCGCGTGGCACCTGGGCGGACAAGGATGCCTACGATGCCGCCGCCGGGCGACTGGCCGAGATGTTCAAGAAGAACTTCTCGAAGTTCGAGGGTCGGGTATCGGATTCGGTCAATGCGGCAGGACCGCGGTAGGTCAGTGGGCCGATGACTGAACCCGCCCCCGGAACGCCCCCCTCCGGCAGTCCACGTCATCCGGGTAGCGCCTCGGGGACCACCGCTGAGTACGCGGCTCAGTTGATAGCGCGGCTGGGCGACCGAGAGCCGATCCAATACCTGGAAGAGTTGCCCGGGGCGGTTCGGGCCCTGGTGGCGGGGGTGGATCCCGAGCTTCTCCTGATTCCAGAGGCGCCGGACAAGTGGTCGGTCAAGGATGTACTTGTCCACCTCCTGGACTCGGAGGTGGTGTACGGTTACCGGATGCGCTTCATCGTCGCTCAGCCGGAAGGGCAGATTGCCGGCTACGACCAGGAAAGATGGCTCCGTGCCCTGAGATATCGGGAGGCCCAGGTAGATCCGGCCCTGGAGGCCCTGACGGCTCTGAGGCATTGGAATCTCACGTGGATCCGGACGTTAGGCGACGAAGAGAGGGCCCGTTGGGGAACCCATAGCGAGCGTGGAGTGGAGTCGGTAGGACATCTGATCCGGCTACTGGCTGCCCACGACATGGCGCACCGGACCCAGATCAAGCGCATCCTGACCGCCGTCCAGGCAGCGTAGGGGACTCGTTGGATTGACGGACGGTCTACGGCCCCCGTGGATCAATTGTCGCCCTCCCAGAGCCGGGTCGTCGGATGGAAGGCTGCCCAGGCGCCCCAGTAGGCCGTGTAGGCCTCCTCGAAGGGATCGAGGGTCACTCCAGCCAGCGGCCCTTCCACCGCCGCCCCGGCCGCATTCCAACGGGTGCCCGTCTGGTCGTCGACGATGCCGGACGTGGTCTCTGCACGGAACGTGAGTGGGTCGCCGGTGTCCGGGTGCTTCGGGTGAAAGACCGCGCCGCCCTGCCGCTGGTCCGACCACAGAACCACCGCGTCCAGTCCGTTCCAGGTGGCGTTGACCACGCTCCAGCTGCCCGGCTCATCGATGAGAGCCTGGAACGGGAAGGCGATGCCGGGCTCCGCGTCGACGGAGGGTAGCCCCACGACCCGCTCCTTCACCGGCCGCCTCCTGTCCAGGGGCGGCATCTGGGGGAAGAGGAACTCGTCCGACTCGATGGAATCGTAGTCGCCGTAGGGGTTGGTGGCGTAGTCCCGGGAGATATTCACCTCGGAAGAGACCACCAGGGTCTCCGGATAGAGGTCTTTCCAACCGGCCCACGTCATTTCCACCACGGGGACTCGTGACAGCACCGTGCCAGCGCGGGGTCCGCATCGAGCGTCGCCGAACATCTGGGGCCAGAAGGACTCTCCGGATCCGATGTCGTACATGATGAGGTTGTTCATGAACAGCACCCCGGAAACTCCGAATCGGCGACCGTCGATCGCCTCTCGACCAAAAGCCAGGGAGGAAGCCGTGATGGGGCAGTACGTGACCGAGATGGGCTCCTCTCCATCGAGGTTCACGATCTCGTGGTACCAGAGGATATTGTGGGGGATGGCCAGGGCCTGTCCGTTGCGCACCAGCCCGATGACCCGGTCGCCGTCCTGGAGATAGCTGTTCTCCTCGCTGGGTTGGGCAGAGATGAACTCGGGATTGTCCAGAATCGGGATTCCTCCCCGACCCACCGGCGAGCTGAACAAGTAGCGAGCCTCGAGATCGCATTCTCCGGGGAAGAACTCGCCTCCCTCATCACCGGGACGTGTGGGCTCCCCGCATCCCGCGAGGGCGACGGCCGCGGCGGTCACAAGCCCCAGGGCGACGCCCGGGTTCCGCCGAACGCCTGACATGGACCAGCCTGCTGGAGGCGCGTGTGCAACGTGTCGCAGCGGCTCTTCTTCCATCAGTGTGAACGGATCCCACCTTCCGCGGCCCCTCCCGGATACCCAATACCGTAGCGACACTGGCGGTTCGTCTTGATTCCCGCCAGGATCAGCCCCAGCCATCGTGTTCCGTCTCACCGAACCGCCCAAGGCCATGTATCCGGAACCCCTCCTCAACGACCAGGATCCTTCCCCTCCTACCGGTACGAAGCCTGGGCCCTGCGCCCGCGCTGCCGTTGCCGTCGCGGCCGCTCTGACGTGCCTCGCCGGGCCGGTCGCGGCCCAGAAACCCGTCGACGTCCCGGAACACATCCCGGCACGGATTCACCCGCTTCCGCCTTTGAGGGCCCAGGCCGACCAGCAGTTGTCCTGGACCACCGCCAGGCTGGAGCGGGTGCTTCCCCAGCTCATGCGGGAGTACGGGGTCGAAATGTGGATCCTCTCCATGCGCGAGTACGCGGAAGATCCCGTTTTCTGGTCCATTGCCGCACCCACCACCTTTGCCGCTCGGCGGCGCTCCATCTACGTGTTCTACGACCGGGGCCCCAACGAGGGAGTCGAGCGGATCGCCCTGGGGGGGACGGACCAGGGCGGCAACTTCACGCCGTACCGCTCCAGTCGGCCAGCACCGAGCGGTGAAGCCGCCGAACTGTGGGGAGACGAGCAATGGAGGTTGCTGTACGAGATCGTGGATGACCGGGATCCCGGCAACATCGTTCTCAACATCGACGAGCACCATGCGTTTTCCGACGGTCTCCATGCCGGCGAGCGTGAGGCCCTCGAAGATGCTCTGGGGAAGTACGCCGACCGCATCCAGCGAGATCATCGGCTGGCCCAGAATTACATCGCGATCCGGATTCCGGAGATGATGCCGCGGTACCGGAAGATCGAAGAGACCGTGCACGCCCTCATATCGACGGCGTTTTCCAATGCGGTGATCGAGCCTGGTGTCACGACTACGGACGATGTGGTCTGGTGGCTACGGCAAGCGGTGAATGACCTTGGCATGACGACGTGGTTCCAGACGTCAGTGAACCGCATCGGGCCGGACGACGATGGCTGGGGGTCGGGTGTCATCGACCGGGGTGACATGCTCTGGACCGACTTCGGCGTGGTTGCGATGCGCCTCAAGACGGACACGCAGCACCTGGGCTACGTGCTCAGGGGCGGAGAGACGGAGGCTCCGGCTGGACTCCAACAATGTCTGGCGAACTCGAACCGTTTGCAGGATATCCTGCTGGAACACATGGAGCCCCACGTGAGCGGGAACGACATCCTGGCCGACGCCCTGGCCCAGATGCGCACGGAGGGGATCGACGGCACGGTCTACACCCATCCCATCGGCGACCACGGCCACGGGGCCGGCCCGCTGATCGGACGCTGGGATGCTCAGGAGGGAGTGCCCCACCGCGGCGACGTTCTCCTCGAGCCTTCCACCTGGCATTCCATCGAGCTCCAGGCGACCACGGCCGTACCCGAATGGAACGGCAAGTCCGTCAGTTGCCGGCAGGAGGAGGAGGCCTATCTGGACGAGGAGGGCCATCGGCATTGGGTATATCGCCGGCAGAGCCGGTTCCACCTCGTCAGGTAGGAGGGATCGTGGCACGTCAGTATTGGCTCGTGAAGAGCGAACCGGACGTCTATTCCATCGATGACCTGGAGCGGGATGGCGAGACGTTCTGGGATGGGGTCCGCAACTACTCCGCGCGGAACCTGATGAGGGACAAGATGCGCGTGGGTGATCGCGTGCTCTATTACCACTCCAACGCCAAGCCTCCCGGCGTGGTCGGAATCG
This sequence comes from Gemmatimonadota bacterium, assembly GCA_024638395.1. Taxonomy (GTDB): domain Bacteria; phylum Gemmatimonadota; class Gemmatimonadetes; order Longimicrobiales; family Gaopeijiaceae; genus JAHEKK01. The sequence continues at coordinate 3,859 of JAHEKK010000060.1, forward strand.
CCGAGGTTGCCAGGGAATCCTATCCCGATCACACACAGTTCGACCCGAAGAGCAAGTACCACGACCCCAAGGCCACCGAAGAGAAGCCTCGATGGTTCATGGTGGACATCGCGTTCGTAGAGAAGCTCCCCCGGGCCGTTTCGTTGCCCGAGATCAAGGACACGAAGGCCCTTTCGGAGATGGTGCTGGTCAACCGAAGCCGTCTGTCGGTGCAGCCCGTGAGGAAGTCCGAGTACGACTTGATTCTCCGGATGTCACGATCGTGAGCGGGCCAGTGATTTCCGTGCGGAACTACGTCGCGGGTCAATGGCTGGTCCCCGACGGCATCGATACCACGCCCATCGAGGATCCCGCGACCCGCGAACGGCTGGGCACGGTACCCCTGTCGGGTGCCCGAGAGGTCGCCGCCGCAGTGGCAGCGGCCAAAGCCGCCTTTCCCGAATGGCGCCGCACGCCGGCTGTGGAGCGCGCGCGAGTCCTGTTCCGCCTCAAGATCATGTTGGACGAAGCCAGGCAGGAGATGGCCGTCCAGCTCTCCAGGGAGCACGGCAAGAACGTTGCGGAAACCGCCGGAGAGATTCAGCGGGGGATCGAGAACGTGGAACACGCCTGCGGGATCCCCTCCCTGATGATGGGCGACGCCCTCGAGGACGTGGCTCGAGGCATCGACTGCGAGAGTCTGCGCCAGCCCCTGGGAGTCTTCGGAGTCATCACGCCCTACAACTTTCCGGTCATGATTCCCATGTGGTTCTGGCCGTACGCCGTGGCTACGGGCAACACGGTGGTTCTGAAGCCCAGTGAGCAGGACCCCCTGACGCACCAACGTGTGATCGAGTTGGCCGCGGAGGCAGGGTTGCCACCCGGGGTGCTCAATGTGGTCCACGGCCGAAAAGAGGCGGTGGAGGCGCTCATCGATCATCCGGACGTGACGGGCGTGTCCTTTGTGGGCTCGAGTGCCGTGGCCCGTATGGTCTATGCCCGTGCGGGCGAGGCGGGCAAGCGAGTCCAGGCCCTCGGTGGCGCCAAGAACCACATGATCGTTCTCCCGGACGCCGATCCGGACGTGGTGGCCGATGCGGTGCTGTCGTCCGTCTATGGCTCCGCTGGGCAACGATGCCTGGCCGGCTCCGTCATCGTCGGGGTCGGAGAAGCGTATGAGCCCATGCGGGAACGGATACTGGACGGGGCCGCCTCTCTACGCATGGGTCGGGGGGTAGATGAGGGAGTGGACATGGGACCGGTCATTTCCGAGGCCCATCGGGAAAGGGTCATGCGATTCATCAATCAGGGGGAACGAGATGGCGCCCGGCTTCTCCTGGACGGGCGCGGGCGCACCGTCGACCAGTATCCGGAAGGCCATTGGGTCGGTCCCACGGTGTTCGAAGACGTGCGTCCCGATACACCCCTGGGGAATGAAGAAGTGTTCGGACCCGTGGCCGGCCTCTCCCGGGCTTCCTCGCTGGACGACGCGTTGGATCTCGTGGAGGCCAGCCCTTACGGGAACGCGACCTCGATCTTCACCACATCGGGATGGGCGGCTCGGGAGTTTCGTTACCGCGCCGGCATTTCCATGATCGGCGTGAACATCGGGGTTGCGGCGCCCATGGCTTTCTTTCCCTTCGGTGGCGCGAAGCACTCCTTCTACGGCGATTTGAAGGCGCAGGGTCGCGACGCCGTCGAGTTCTTCACCGACAAGAGGGTGGTTATTTCCCGATGGTAGGATCCGGCAAGATCGCCGCTTGGAGTCAGGGACAACTTCGGTCGCCCGTTGCGACCAAGGAGGAAGATCGGTGGAGTCGGTAGTTCAGCGCGGTGTGGAGATCTGGGGGCGGCAACAAGACGTCATCTTCGATGCGGTGCGGCCGTTCTACGAGGAGCCCCTCGTCCTGACGGAGGGTCAGGGGGTGTTCGTCACCGATGCCGACGGGCGCGAATACCTCGACTTCTTCGCCGGCATTCTCACGACCTCTCTTGGCCACTGCCACCCCCGCATCGTTTCCGCAGTCCAGAACCAGGCGGGCCGCCTCGGCCATACGTCCACGCTCTATGTGACGGAGCCGCAGGTAAACGCCGCTGAGCGCCTGGTAGCTCTGACGCCGGGCGAGCTCGACAGGGTCTTCTTCACCAACAGCGGGTCAGAGGCGATCGAGACGGCCCTCTCCCTGGCCCGGATGCACACGGGGCGTACCGAGATCGTTGCATTGCGCCACGCGTATCATGGTCGGACGGACGTGGCCAGGTCTCTCACGGCTCACGCCTCGTGGCGTGGCCTGCCGAGCCTGGTCGCCGGTGTCACCCACACCCTGGCCCCCTACCCCTACCGGGCCGCCATCGGAGCCACGTCCGACGAGGAGCTGGTGGATTACTACGCCAGGGATCTGGTCGAAGCCATCGAGACCACCACCAACGGTCGGCCCGCCGCGCTCATAGCGGAGACGATTCAGGGTGTCGGCGGGTTCATCGTGCCCCCGAGGGGGTATTTTCAGCGCGTGGCCGAGATCATCCGCTCCTACGGCGGCCTCTTCATCTCCGACGAGGTACAGGCAGGCTTCGGACGCACCGGAGTCCACTGGTTCGGCATCGAGCACTGGCAGACCGTACCCGACATCGTGGTCATGGCGAAGGGCATTGCCGGAGGACTCCCGGTAGGGGCCACCGTCACACGAGCCGACATCTCCGATAGCTGGCGGGGCAAGACCCTCTCCACCTTCGGAGGGAATCCCATATGCATGGCGGGGATGGCCGCCGCCCTCGACGTGATGGTCGAAGAGGACGTCCGCGCCAGGGCCCGTGAGCGGGGCGATCAGCTCAGGGCCGGCCTGGAGCGTCTTGCCGCCCGGTTTCCATGGATTGGTCAGGTGAGAGGCATGGGCCTGATGCAGGGCATGGAGCTGGTCGAGGACCGGGTCACCAAAGAGCCGGGCGCCCGGGTGATGAAGGCGTTGCTCCAGGCAACGAGGGAGGAGGGGCTGCTCATCGGCGCCGGCGGCCTGAACGGACACGTGGTTCGCCTGGGCCCGTCCCTGCTGATCAGCGAAAACGAGGTGGCCGAGGGCCTTACACGCCTCGAGCGAGCCTGCGCGGCCGTAGAGGAAGGCCGAAGCTGAGATGATGCTCCTCGGGCTACCAGTCGAGACCTGGCTGCTCCTGGCGGTCGCGACGGTACCCGGGTTCGTACTGGTGGTCCGGGCCCACCGGGCCCAGCGACGCCGGCGATCCGGGCGGTCGGCAGACCCCGGCGGGGGTGGCGAGGGGCCCGCCGGCCCCGGGCTGGGTGCAGACGTACGGAAAGCCCGGGACGAACGGACGAGCGGGCCGGATCGTGTCTGAAGGGCGGGGCGTGATGGCCCTGGTTCTGGCTGCCTACTTCGCCGTTCTCGTGGCCATCGGATGGTGGGCAAACCGGGACACCAGGTCGGTCGCTGGATTCTATGTGGCCGACAAGAAGCTCCCCTCCTGGGTCATCGCTTTTTCTTCCAATACCACGGGGGAGAGCGGCTGGCTGCTCCTGGGCCTGACCGGCATGGGATATCTGGTCGGCTTCCACGCTCTCTGGATCGTGCTGGGTGAGGTGTTGGGGGTCGCCGTGGCCTGGGCCTTTGTTGCGCGGCCCTTCAAGGAGTACACCGATCGGTACGACTCCATCACGGTGCCCGATTACCTGTCGGACCGGTTCCTGGACCGGAACCACACGCTCCGGCTGTTGAGCGCGGCCATCATCCTGAGCATGGTCGGAGCATACACGGCGGCGCAGCTTACAGCGTCGGGCAAAGCCTTCAGCTCGTTCCTCGGCATCAGCTATGGGTCAGGCGTGTGGATCGGTGCGGTGGTGATTGTCCTGTACACGTCCGTCGGCGGCTTCAAGGCGGTCGCGTACTCCGACCTCGTGCAGGGAATCCTCATGTTCTTCTCCCTGCTGATCCTCCCCATCGTCGGGATTCGGGCGGTGGGTGGATGGGGCGAGCTCATGTCGGGTATCCGGGAGGTCGACGTCAGCCTCCTTCAACCCATGGGAGACCTGGGATTGTCCGTGGGCGGCCTGATCAGCGCCCTGGGGTTCGCCGGCATCGGCCTGGCCTTTCTGGGAGCCCCTCAGCTACTCACTCGGTTCATGTCGGCCCGAGACGGTGATCAGATTGCCGAGGCCGGGGTGATCGCGGTGCTTTGCATCATCGTCTTCGACGTGGGTGCCGTCCTCACGGGGATCGCGGGGCGCTTCCTGTTTCCGGGGCTGGAGGATCCCGAGACCATCCTGCCGGTTATGGCGGCGGAGTTGTTCCCGCCCGTGCTGGCCGGCGTCGTCCTCGTCGTCGTCCTGGCGGCGATCATGTCCACGGTGGATTCCCTGCTGATCCTCGCTTCATCGGCAGTGGTTCGCGACGTGATCCAGAAGATCCTCGATCCGGACCTGAGCGATCGGCAGCTCTCGGCCATCGGCAAGGGGTTGACGGTCGTGATCGGCGTCGTGGGGCTCCTGACCGCCCTCACCGAGGCCAGAATGATCTTCTGGTTCGTCCTGTTCGCCTGGTCGGGGCTGGCGTCCGCGTTCACGCCGGTGATCCTGTGTTCCCTGTTCTGGGACCGCACCACCAAGGAGGGGGCGGTGTGGGGCATGTTGGCGGGATTCCTGACCACCGTGGTCTGGGTCCTCGTCTTCAAAGAGCGCTTCTATGAGCTATACGAGATGATTCCGGGCTTCACCGCGGGTTTTGTCGTGACGGTTGCGGTTAGCCTCTGGACCCGACCCCCGGATGGTGCGGCCGCCGAGCTGAAGGACGTCCGGGCCACCCTCCGGGGACGCGCAAGCGTACCCTCACCCTGACCTGAGGAGGAGATCCCATGGGTGCATTCACGAGAGGTGAGTTCCTGGGGTCGGCTGCGGCCGCCCTCGGCGCCGGCTTCCTGAGCGGTTGTGACTCCGGTTCCGGCCCCCGGCCAGGGGGTACGGCGGGCAGCGCGTCGCCGGACCTCATCGTCCACGCGGGGCGGGTCCACACCGTGGACCCGCAGCAGCCGACCGCGGGGTCCTTTGCCGTGCGGGAGGGCAGGTTTCTCGCCGTGGGCTCCCGGTCGGATATCGAGAACCTTCGGGTACGGGGGACTCGCGTTGTCGAAATGGATGACGCCACCGTAGTTCCGGGTTTCATCGATGCCCATACCCATCCGGCCGGAGCGGGCCTCTCGGAGCTCAAGAACGTGAACGTGGACGTACGGAGCGTCGCTGAGATCAAGGAGCGCATGGCCAACCGGGCGCGGGAGACGCCCCCGGGTGAATGGATCGTGGGCTTCAAGTACGACGACACCAAGCTGGCCGAAGGGAGGCCCATCAATCGCCGGGACCTGGACGAGGCCGTGCCCGATCACCCGGCGGTGGTCGGCCACCGCGGTGGTCATACCAGCGTCTACAACAGCAGGGCTTTTGATGCGGCCGGAATCAACGCCGAGACGCCGGATCCCGACGGAGGGAGGTTCTACAGAGAGGCCGGAGAGCTCACGGGGCTCGTCGCCGAGCGTGCCAACTACGTCTTCAACTCTCTGATCCCCGACGAGCATACGCCAGCCGACCGGCAAGCCGGGGTCAAGCTCATCACCGAGCTGATGGCCCAGGATGGCCTTACGTCTTTCCATGACGCCGGCGTCTCGACAACGAGTCTCCGGGCCTACCAGGACGCCTACCGGGCCGGAGAGTTGAACTGCCGGGTCTACATGATGTGCCGGGGCGCCTACGGACCCCTCCTCGCGGCCGGGGCATCCACCGGGTTCGGCGACGAGTGGCTGCGGGTGGGCGGCGTGAAATACGGCGCCGACGGTTCGGCTTCGGAGCGGACCATGAGGATGAGCACACCCTACGTTGGCCGGCCCGACGACTACGGCATTCTCACCATGAGTCAGGAGGAGATCCACGAGGCCGTGGAGGAGGCACATCGCAACCACTGGCAGGTCGGGATTCACGCCAACGGCGACGTGACCATCGACATGGTCCTCAATGCCTATGAGCGGGTGCAGGAACTCTGGCCCAGGGCCGACGCCCGCCACCGGATCGAACACTGTTCACTGGTCAATCCGGATCTGCTGACGCGCATCAAAGCAGTGGGTGCCGTTCCTACGCCTTTCTATACGTACGTCCACTACCACGGGAACAAATGGGTGGAATACGGCCCGGAGAAGATGGAATGGATGTTCGCCCACCGGTCGTTCCTGGACTACGACATCCCGGTCGCACCGGCCTCGGACTACACGCCCGGTCCCTGGGAACCGCTGATGGCCATCCAGAGCATGGTGACGCGTAAGGACTTCGATGGACGCATCTGGGGAGGCAATCAACGAATCACGGTCGCTGAGGCGTTGAGGATCTGCACGATGGGCGGTGCCTTCGCGTCGTTCGAGGAGGGTACGAAGGGCTCTATCACCCCGGGCAAGCTCGCAGACTTCGTGATCCTGGACGGGGACCCCCACGACACGGATCCCGATGCCATCAAGGAGATACCGGTCCGGATGACCGTGGCTGGAGGGCGGGTCACCTACGAGGCCTAGTGCCCTGCCCTGCGGTGCCTCGATCTCCACCGGAGAACCGGGCTCCGGACCGCGCCGCCGGCCACTGCGGAGCGCCCCCCGGGGGACCCGAGCCGCATGGGCCGTGTCTCCCGTCTGTCCGTTTTCCGGTGACCCGGGTTCGATATCGCATGCCATGCGATGTATCATGTGCCCGCCCCTTCCTGACTTCTCCTACGCGACGAACGAGGAGCCGCAGCCACGTGAGCAAGACGATGCTGGGTCCCCAGAGACCGAGATGGTCATACCGCAGCCCTGGACCCCTGTTGGTGAGACGAGGGGCGATGGCCTGCTGCTTCCTCGCGTTGGGTGCCCTGGCGGCGCTCGCGCCGTTTCCACAAGCGCTGCACGGCCAGACCTTCCAGGCCGATGGCCTATCCGCGCCCGTGGAGATCATCAGGGACCAGTGGGGCATCAATCACATCTACGCCCAAAGCGAATACGACCTCTTCTTTGCCCAGGGCTATGCCGCGGCACGGGACCGGCTCTTCCAGTTCGAGGTCTGGAGAGCCCAAGCCACCGGTACCGTCGCCGAGATGTTGGGGCCCGACGAGATCGAACGGGACATCGGTTTTCGGCTCTTCCGGTATCGTGGCGATATGACCCAGGAAATGAACCACTACCATGACCGGGGCTCGATCATCATTCCGGCCTACGTGGATGGGGTGAACGCCTACATCCGTGAGACCGAG
>JAHEKK010000061.1 GCA_024638395.1 Gemmatimonadota bacterium
CGAGGCTTGTTGGACAGTGGACCTGCTCGCTTCGGACCTGGGCCTGCGTCGCCAGGAGCTGAATCAGCGCCTCAGGGAGGTGGGGTTGCCATCGGCAGGCCGGCTACTGCACTGGGTCCGGGTGTTCTACGCGGCCTGGTGGTCTGGCGAACCTGGACGGACCGGCGTGAGTATTTCACACCAGTTGGAATACGCGTCCTCCCAGTCCTTCGTCCGGGCCGTGCGCACCCTCCTAGGTGTCACACCGGGTCGGCTTGCCGACCTCGGAGGCCTCGATTGGGCGTGGCTCAGATTCCTCGCCGATCACCCTGGGCTGGTCGCCGGGCGGCCGCGCATCCACGTCTCGGAGAGCCCCCCGGCGCATCGTGAGAGCCGCGGACAGTCGCTATATTTCTCGGATCAGTCCCACCTGCGGCGACCGGCTTGAATCCGGCCCGCGCACAGACAGGCTCATGAGCGAAGCGAGACGATTCACCGACGACGAGGGGGTCCTCTGGAGGGCCTTCGCCGAGGCCGTACCCGGAGGGGACTACAAGGGCCGGTACCATCTCGTGCTGGAGCCGGATTCGAAGGAGGGTGAGTCCTTCCCGCTCCCAGAGATCCGTTGGAACTCGTTGGACACCGCTCAACGCACCATCCGGACCATGTCCGAGGTGGAGATGCGCCGCCGGCTCCGTTCGGCGGTGAGGCGAAGGGGAATGAGCCCGGTCTGAGGCGGGCTGGGCCGACCCCGCAGCCCCGGGGGGGTCAGCCCTGTGACGGACCGCCCTACCGGGACCCGGGGCCGATTGGGTCTCCGGACCATTCGGCCAGCGCCACGGCCATCCGATCCTCGAGCCGTTTGGCCTGTGAGGGCGACCGGATTCCATTGGAGATGATGCTGAAGGCGATCTCCTCGCCGTTTCGGGCGGTCACATAACCGGACAGGGCCGAAACCCGTTCAATCGTCCCGGTCTTGGCCCTCAGGTTGCCGGCCGCCGCGGTCCGGTACATGCGGCCCAGCCCCCGCCGTTGCCCCGCCACGGGTAGGGTCGATTTGAACTCCTCCTCGTGATCGGAATGCACCATCCAGGTCAGGAGACGCACGAAGGCAGATGCCGACGCTTCGTTCCCGGGGGAGAGACCCGATCCGTCACGGAGGAGAACGTGGTCTGGGGGCACGCCCGCCGTCGCCGACAGGAACTGGTCGACAGCGAGGCGTCCTCCGTTGAAGGTCCCACGTCCGGCGACAACGCGACCCAGGGTCTTGAACACGGATTCGGCGAAGAAATTGTGGCTCGTGCGGTTGACCACCTCGAGGTAGTCCCTGAGGGGCGGCCCCTCGTAGGTCGCCAGGGTGTGGAGAAAACCGGTGGAGTCGGTAGGGGTGAACCCGGCAGCCCGGAGCGGCGACCCTCCCGGTTCGGAGACCACGATCAACGCTCCGTCGACACGGATTCCTCGTTCGGCCAGGATGCCAAGAAAGGCCTGGCCCGCGAATCGAGTGGGGTCGGTGACGGTCATCCGCTTCCAGATGGGCCGCTGGGCTGAGGAGACGGAGCCCACGACGCGGATGGGCCCGTCGTGTTCGGTCCGCGTGATGACCAGATCCGGCCTCCCCGTGCCCGGCCGGGTGGTAGCCTCGTTGAGGATGTGCTCCCTCCCCACTTCGGGGACGACCGACACGACCGGGGCTCCTCCCGGCGCAATGGCCGGTGTGGTCCTCAGTGTGACGAGATTCTCGTTGAACGAAAGGCCGGAGACCGGCGCGGAGTACCAGTCGTCCAGGTCGTCCGCGGGCCATTCCGGCGAACGTCCGGGGCCGTTGAGAAAGCTCCCGTCGGCCACCAGGTCGCCCCGCACCCTCGTGATGCCCCGGGCCACCAGCTCATCCGCCAGGGAGGCGAGGGGTTCCGGACTCCCACGGGTAAAGCGACCCGACAGGGACGGGTCCCCGGTTCCGAACAAGACGATGTCGCCGTCGACGACCCCATCCGAGGGGGCGGCCCTGGATAGCACATAGGTACCGAAGCGGAAGTCCCGGCCCAGGTGATGGAAAGCGGCCGCCGTCGTCAGGAGCTTCACGTTCGATGCAGGGGCCAGACGGACGTCCGAGTCGGCCATGAACAGGGTGTCTCCCGTTTCGAGAGAGACAGCCAGGACGCTCCACGAGGCCCCTCGAGAGATACTGGGCCCGACCACTTGATCCAGCACGCTTTGAAGCCGGGGCGTGGTGGGCGCATCCGGCGCAGCTCCCGTCCCGGCCAGGGCCAGGACTCCCATGAGGGCCCCCCGAAGGCCGCGGACCTTCAGCATCCCAGTCCCTCCAGCGGATCCTGGCCCGGTAGCGGGAGAATGACCCCAGGGTTGAACGTACCCACGGGGTCCAGGGTGTCCTTTGTCATTCGGAAGGCACGCACGGCCTCGGGGCTCCAAATCCGCTCCAACATCGGCGCTCGGATTCGCCCGTCGCCATGCTCTCCGGACAAGGTGCCCCCCAACGACGCCACCAACGTGGTCACTCCGTGAAGCGTGTGGCGGACCCGGTCACGCCAGTCGGGGGCGCCCGTAGGAACGAGGGGGTTCACGTGGACGTTCCCGTCCCCCGCATGACCGAAGACGACGGCCTCCAGCCTGGCTTCGGAGAGGATCCGGGCCAGGCCCGACAGATAGTCCGGGAGTCTTTGGGGCGGCACCACGGAATCCTCTATGAACTGCATCGACGTCCTTTCCCGGCCGGCGTTGGCGGCGATGGTGGGACTCGCCCTGTGGCGAACGCCCCAAAGCCCTTCAGTCTCCTCCGCATTCTCGGCAGATCGCATCTGAAGCCCGAGCCCGCGAGCCTCACGCGTCAGTTGGTCGATCCCGGCCTTCACGATGTCTTTCGATCCTTCACACTCCAAGACGGCGAGCCCCCAGGCGTCCCGGGCCAGGTCGCCCACCAAGGGATCGGCGCCAACCCCGCCCATCTCCAAGAAGGACTTCCCCAGGAACTCGCATGCGGCGGCCTCGACACGGTGGGCAAGGTCGGTTGCGTGGACCAGTGCGTCCAGGGTCGGGAGGGCGACCACGGCGACGGCGCGAGCCTCCAGCAGGGGTCGCAGCCGCAACTCGACTCGGGTCAGGATGCCCAGGGTGCCCTCGCTCCCGACAAGGACGTCTCCGGGTCTGCCGGAGTGGGCGAAGTCGGCCAACGCGTAGCCGCTCGAGTTCTTGCGGACCTCTGGCCACCCGTCGGCCCAGGCCTGGTCCGCCAGCAAGGTCCGACGCAAGACGTCGAAGGTCCCGGTGGACTCTCCGTCGATCTCCAGCACGTCCCCGTCCGCCAGCACGGCTTCAACGCCGCCGACCCACGGCCGGGCGGAGCCGTGGCGAAAGGAACGGGGTCCCGCGGCGTTGTTGGCCGTCACGCCACCTGCCGAACACCGCTCCGAGCTGGAGGGCGCCGGCGGGAAGTCGAGCTCGCATTGCCGCGCCGCGTTCATGGCTCTGGCCAACACCACACCGGCGCCGACCCGAACGGTCTTCCGTTCAAGGTCCACGGGGTCCAGCTGACCGAATCCCTCGGTGAGGTCCACCACGACGCCGTGCCCCACGTTACCTCCGGGCATTCCGCTGGCGGCTCCCCGCGGAGTCAGATGCCATCCCTCCCGGGAGGCGTGCCGCACCAGGGCTTCCACGTCGTTCAGGTCGCCGGGCACGGCCAGGGCCCAGGGCTTCATGGACACGGGGCCGGTGGACCGGGAGACGGCACGCAGGTCCGATGGGGTCTGGGATAGGCGGCCGCGGAAGCCCGGCACGTGGATGGGCACGTCGAGCTACCCCTCGGCGGAGGAGTGGAGGAAAGGGCCCGCCAGAATTGTGCAGAGCTTCCCTAGAGCCCTCAGGCGCATGCCCCGCAGACTCCCGTCAATTCCAGACGATATCCGGTCACCTGGAAGTCGCCTGCGAGATGCAGGCCGGGAACGTTCTGCAGCGGGAGGGAGCCCGGGACGTCTCTGACCTCACCACACACCGCACAGCGGGCGTGATGGTGGGGGTCGGTTCGCCCGTCGTATCGCGAGGACCCGTCGGAGTAGTTGAGCTTCAAGGCCAGTCCGGAGCCAACGAAGGTTTCGAGGCTCTTGTACACCGTAGCGAGGGATATGGCAGGCAGGCTCCGGCGCACGCCCTGGTGGACGTCTTCGGCGGTCGGGTGGGTGTCCGTACTGACCAAGAACCGGTAGACTGCAGCCCGTTGCTCGGTGAGGCGGTGCCCCGATTGCTCCAGCGCGGCCCGCAGGCGGGCCTGGTGGTGAAGTGGTGTGTCTTCCGACAGCTTCATCATTCCTCGAGAAAGCTCGGTGGGCCTCGGTGGGCCTGGATCAGGCCGCGCGGGTCCACGCACAATTCCAGGATGCGTGAGGCCGATAGGCGTGTCAACGTCACAGGGTAGTGAATGGATACACTCGAGCCGTTTCTTTCGGTCCTGCGCCGCGATATCGAGGCGGGGGGGTGGGTGCTGTCTGGACTTCAGAAAACCACCAGCTACGAGTACGACGGAGCCTGGGAAGGGGGGACCCTCCGCAGCGCCTATGGATTCTTCCACCTGGTGGGTGACGAGAACGGAGAGGGACCGTCCTTAGAGGCGTTCGTGGACGAGTCCCACGCGTCACTCGACGGCGCCCTTTCCCTCGTGATGAAGGCTCCGGGCCCAGAGCGGGTGCCTGGCGTCGCGGACCTCCTGGCGGTCGCGTTGTCACTCGTCGAGCGGGCCGTGCCGGAGGGGATCCCGGCGCCCGTATCGGTCACCTACTCGAGCAGTCCCGGTCGAACGGGTCCGGAAGCGGTCGATGCCACGGTCCGGTTCAAAGCGCGGGTTCCCGGTAGCGCGGTGCAGGGGGGCGAGAGGACGATAAGGGCCGTCACCTGCACCATTCTGAAGGCGTTCGAGGAGGTGCGTAAGGGCTGGACTCTCGATGACTCCCTGGACGGCAGGCCGACCGACGGCACCCCCTGAGGGTCCCGAGGCCGGTCTCAGGCCCGGCGTGGGTCGATAGAGAGCCGCCCGGCCGGCCGGGCCCATCTGGCTCCGGGCACGGCAGGACCCCGGCCTCGCCCTCGGATGGCTCCCAGGTGCCCGCACCTGACGGTTGCAGTGGATTTCCAGTCCCGTCATACTGGCCCGCCGGAGGGAACGACTCGCGAGCCAGGCTGAAACGATGAGTGAACAGGAAAAAAGGGGAGGCGGCCGAACCGCCCTCGACGTGCTGCTTCATGAGGACCGGATCTTCGATCCGCCTCCGGAGTTTGCCAGCCGGGCCAATGTCCGCGACGCCAGCGTCTACGAGGAGGCCGAGGACTACGAGGCTTTTTGGGCCCGCTGGGCGGAGCAGCTCGATTGGATCCAGCCCTGGACGGACGTCCTGGATTGGAAACCTCCTCACGCGCAATGGTTTATCGGCGGCAAGCTCAATGCTTGCTTTAACTGTGTTGACCGGCACCTCGAGGGATCACGGCGCCACAAGGCCGCCATCCTGTGGGAAGGGGAGCCCGGCGACCGGCGCAGTTTTACGTACTTCGAGCTGCATGAAGAGGTCTCTCGCTTCGCCAACGTCCTGAAGTCGCTTGGCGTAGGCCGCGGCGACAGGGTTGCCATTTATCTTCCCATGATCCCGGAAGCCGCGTTCGCCATGTTGGCGTGCGCCCGGATCGGCGCCCCCCACTCCGTCGTGTTCGGAGGCTTCAGCCCCGACTCTCTGGCCGACCGCATCAACGATGCGGAGGCGAAGGTTCTCATCACCGGCGACGGGGGCTACCGGCGTGGTGGGGTGGTGGCTCTGAAGGACAATGCGGACCGGGCCGTGGAGCGCTGTCCCACGATCGACCACGTCGTCGTCGTGGCCCGGGACGGAGAGCCCGGTCTGGTCGAGGTCACCATGAAGGAAGGCCGGGATCACTGGTATCACGACCTGGCCCCGGACGCCTCGACCGAATGCGAGGTCGAGGCCATGGACGCGGAGGATACCCTCTACATCCTCTACACTTCGGGCACCACGGGGAAGCCGAAGGGTGTCGTGCACACGACAGGCGGATACATGACCCAGGTTTACGCCACGACGCAGGTCGTCTTCGACCTCAAAGAAGACGATGTGTACTGGTGCACGGCCGACGTGGGTTGGGTTACGGGTCACTCCTACATCGTCTACGGGCCCCTTGCCAATGGCGCGACCGTGCTGATGTACGAGGGAGCACCCGACTTCCCCGACCAGGGCCGCTTCTGGAAGATCTGCGACGAGTACGGCGTGTCGGTGTTCTACACCGCCCCAACGGCGATCCGCGCCTTCATGAGGTGGGGTCGGGACTGGCCGGACCGTCATGATCTCACCTCGCTTCGGCTTCTCGGCACAGTGGGTGAGCCCATCAACCCCGAAGCCTGGATTTGGTACCACGAGGTGATCGGTGGCGAGCGATGTCCCATCATCGACACGTGGTGGCAGACCGAGACCGGGGGGATCATGATCACGCCCCTTCCCGGTATCACAGCCACACGTCCCGGGAGTGCCTGCCGCGCCTTTCCCGGGATCGAAGTCACCCTGCTGGACGACGCCGGAGAGGAGGTCTCAGCCGGCTACCTGGCGATCCCCCGACCGTGGCCGTCGATGCTTCGAACGATCTGGAGAGACGAGGATCGCTACAGGAAGACCTACTGGTCCAAGTGGCCAGGTGTCTACTTCGCAGGAGACGGTGCCAAAGTGGACGAGGACGGGTATCTGTGGGTCCTCGGCCGCGTGGACGATGTGTTGAACGTGGCCGGGCACCGAATCGGCACGATGGAGGTCGAGAGCGCCCTGGTCGACCATGACGCCGTTGCGGAAGCGGCCGTGGTCGGCCGACACGACGAGATCAAGGGTCAGGCCATCGCCTCGTTCGTCACCGTAAAGGATGGCGTCGCACCCACGAAGGAGCTCGGAGCCGAGCTGCAAGCCCACGTGGCGGACAGGATCGGCCCGATCGCACGTCCGGCCGACGTAATCTTCGCGGCGGACCTCCCCAAGACCCGGTCAGGCAAGATCATGCGCCGCCTCCTGAAGGATATCGCCGAGGGTCACGCGATTGGGGACACGACGACCCTCGCGGATCCGGCAGTCGTGGAGCGATTGAGAATGCAGTACGAGGAAGACGAGAGCTGACGGGCGCGGGGAGCGAGCGCGAGGGCGCCCTCCCCGGCTCAGCCGTCCGCCAGGGGGTCCGGTGTTGGCGGCCTGCGCTCGATCTCCGGTTTCCGTTTAGCCGGCTTGGCGGGCACTCCGACGTGGATCGTGTCCGCCTCCGTGTCGCGGGTGACCAGTGCGCCGGCGCCGACCATGGAGTTCTCCGCCAACGTGACGCCGGCGAGGACGGTGGCGTGATAGGCGATGCGAACCCGAGGCCCGATGACGGTGGCCGGCGTCCGGACCAGACGTCCGTCAGAGATGTCGTGGCTGTGGGAGTAGACGTTCACGAAATCGGAAACGGACGAGCCGTCTCCGATGCGGATGCCCCCGCGGTCGTCGAGCAGCACGTGTCGATGGACCACGACGTCGTCGCCGACGTCCAGGCCGTATCCGAAACTCAGTTTCACGAAATGGAATGCTTTGAAGTTTTTCCCGCAGTGGGTGAAGATCCTCTTGGCGAGAATCCGTCTGAATCGGATGCCCAGATCGACGTTCTCTCCCAGCGGGCTCTTGTCGAACATCTCCCAGAGCCAGATCAGGGGCTTGATCGTCCGGTAGCGTTCCACGTCGATCTCGTGATAGTACTCGGGCTCCAGGGTGATCTTCCGCGGATCCATCTGGTCGATGAGGATCTGCTGGCTCAGGGTCAGATCCTCCGTCGACCGACCCACCATGTCCGGGTAGTAGATCCCGGTCAGGATCTCCCGGGTGAATTCGTACCGGTCCGTGGAGGCGTCGGAAAGGCGCTCGTCCAGGGCCCCGACCCACCGTTCGTAGCGGCGCTCGGTCTCGCCGGGAAGAGGAACTCTTCTGAGAGGAAGGAAGCGGTAGTCGGACATCTGGGTTCCTTGTGACCGCCCGTCCGTCTGAGGGGCGGTTGGCGCGTCTCCGGTTTGGCCGAGGTCGTCTCCGGTGCCTGGGTGGCATGCAGGAGAAAGGGTCGGTCGGACGGAGGGACCAGTACCGTTGCGCCACAATGTAACGCCACCTTGCGTGGAAGGGTTCAGAAGGTCTCTTTTCAGGCCATGCATGACGTCCTCAGGTCCCGCGTAATGCGGAAGATCGAGAGTCTCCCGGAAAACCAGGTCTATCAGGTGCTCGACTTCATCGAGTTCCTGGAGTCCAAGTATGCCCCGGATCTCAAGGCCCAAACGACGGGACTCCAACGGCTGGCCGAAGGGCTCGAGGACCAGCTCCGGAAGCGGGCGTTCAATCCCTCGAACCTCCGCGAGGCCTTTCAATTGATCGCGGCGGCGGATCGGGCTCTCAGCAGCGTGGCCCAAGCGGGCCGCCAGCTACTCGGCGATGTGGTGGATGGCGGGGACGGCCCACCCGACGGTCCGTCCGAATCCGAGACTGGCCGGAAGCCCCCGGAGGCGGACGAGCCTTCTCCTGGCCCCGGTTGACGCCCTTCTCGCGACTCCGGTAGCTTGTCCCATGAAACGCCGAAAGAAGCCAATGCTTCGGCCGGACCATCAGGTGCGCCCGTCCTCGATCCCGGGGGTGGGCGCGTCTCTATTTGAAGAGGCCGGTCGCCGAGGACTCCCATGAGCCAGTCACCAGAAACGCGCGGCTACATCTTGAAGGAGGCCCTCACCTTCGATGATGTCCTGCTACAGCCCAACCACTCCCGTGTGCACCCGAAGGACACGGCGGTCCACACCTTTCTGACGAACCGCATCGCCATGAACGTTCCCATTGTGTCGGCCGCGATGGACACGGTTACCGAGGCGACCATGGCGATTGCCATGGCGAGGGAGGGGGGCGTCGGGGTCATCCACAAGAACATGCCGGTGGAACGCCAGGCCGATCAGGTGGACCGGGTGAAGCGGTCGGAGAGTGGCATGATCCTGAAGCCCATCACCCTCGGGCCGGGCGCGTCGCTCCGGGACGCACACCAGCTCATGGCCCGCTATTCCATCTCCGGCGTACCCATCGTCGAAGACGATGAGCGTCTGGTCGGGATCATCACCAACCGTGACCTCCAATTCGAAACGGACCTCGATCGGCCGGTAACGGCCCTCATGACGTCGGACGGTTTGGTGACGGCCCCCGTCGGGACCACCCTCGAGCAGGCGGAGCAGGTTCTTCACAGCCACAGAATCGAGAAACTGCCCGTCACGGACGATGAGGGCCGGTTGTGCGGGTTGATCACGGTCAAGGACATCTTCAAGCGCCGCCAGTTCCCGAATGCTTGCAAAGACGAACACGGCCGTCTTCGGGTCGGCGCCGCCGTAGGGGCAGGTGTGGCGGACCTGGACCGGGCCCGGGCCCTGGTGGACGCCGGGGTGGACTTTCTCGTCATCGACACCGCACACGGCCATTCGGAGGGCGTTCTCCAGGCGGTGGCGCGGACGAAGGAAGCTTTTCCGGATCAGGAGCTCATCGCAGGGAACGTAGGGACGGCCGAGGGGGCCAAAGCCCTCGTGGAGCGGGGGGCCGACGCGGTGAAGGTCGGTGTGGGCCCCGGTTCGATATGCACCACCCGGGTCGTGACCGGTGTTGGGCTGCCCCAGCTGACGGCCATCATGGACGCGGTGGACGGCGTCCAGGGAAGGGTTCCCGTCATTGCCGACGGGGGAATCCGCTATTCGGGCGACGTGGTCAAGGCACTGGCTGCCGGCGCCCACTGCGTCATGATGGGGTCCATGTTCGCTGGGACGGAAGAGTCTCCGGGCGAGGCCTTCCTTCTGGAGGGGAGGCGCTTCAAGATCGTTCGGGGGATGGGGTCCCTGTCCGCGATGGAGGAGGGATCGGCCGATCGGTACTTCCAGGACGCTGAGGACGGCGTGAAGAAGTTGGTGCCCGAAGGAATCGAGGCCAGGGTCCCCTACAAGGGCCCGGTCACCGACACGGTGTTCCAATTGGTCGGGGGATTGAGGAGCGGCATGGGGTATTGCGGCGCCGGTACCCTCGAGGAGCTGCGGGCGTCGGCTCGTTTCGTGCGCATCACGTCCGGGGGGCTTCGGGAGTCCCACCCCCATGACGTGACCATCACCCGCGAAGCTCCCAACTACACGCTCTGAACGGCCCCCCATCATGACCGTATTTCCTCCCGAATCGCGCCTCCTCCTCGGCCCTGGTCCCTCGCCTGTATCGGACCGCATCCTCGAGGCCATGGCCCAGCCGACGGTAGGCCACCTGGATCCCCAGTTCCTTGCCATCATGGACGCTGTAACCGAAGGGCTCCGCCTCGTCTTCGGAACGAGGAACCCGATGACCTTTCCGGTCTCCGCAACGGGCTCTGCCGGCATGGAAGCGGCTCTCGTGAATGTGCTGGAGGGCGGAGATACCGCCATCGTCGGGATCAACGGGGTCTTCGGGGGCCGCATGGCGGAGATCTGCCGCCGTGTCGGTGCCCATGTGGTGGCCGTCGAAGCGCCCTGGGGCGAGGCGGTGCGGGAGGAGGACCTGCTACAGGCCGTGGAGAGGCACCCCGACGCCCGGGTCGTCGCATTGGTCCACGCCGAGACCTCTACGGGGGTCTGGCAGCCGTTGGAGGCTATCGGCTCGGCCCTGCGGGACCGGGAGCCCCTCCTGGTGGTGGACGCGGTAACGTCGCTCGGAGGCATCCCGGTATCGGTGGACGACGTGGGCATCGACGTGTGTTACTCCGGGACCCAGAAGTGCCTGGGCGTGCCCCCCGGCCTCGCGCCCATCTCCTTCTCCCCCAAGGCCATGAACCGGATCCGCTCCCGCTCGGGCCCTTGTCAGAGCTGGTATCTCGATGTCACCCTCATTGCAGGGTACCTGGGGTCGGAGAGGGCCTACCATCATACCGCCCCCATCAACATGATCTATGGGCTGCACCAGGCCCTTGTGGACGTCCGCGCCGAGGGCCTGGAGGCCCGCTTCGCGCGTCACAAGGCGGTGGGAGACCGCCTGCAGGCAGAGCTTACGGCCCGGGGATTCG
>JAHEKK010000638.1 GCA_024638395.1 Gemmatimonadota bacterium
AAGACGCCTTCGTCCTCGAATCCGTAGTCGAAGTTCCGGAGCGTCACGATGCTCTTGGTCATGAGACCTGCCGCCACCAGCATCCCCACGGACATCGCCAGCTCCCCGACCACCAGCCAGCGGCTCATCCGTCCGATCTGGAGGCTGGAGGTGCCCCGGGACTCGTCTTTCAACACGGAGGTGACGTCGGCACCGGTCGCCTTCAGGGCGGGGATGGTCCCCGAGATCACCGCAGCGGCAACGGAGATGGCCAAGATGAAGAGGAGGATGGTGCCGTTCAGGTCGAACACCAGCCAATAGGGCGGATCCGTCCCTTCCACGGCCTTGGCGAAGAGGTCGATCCCGACCCACGCGATTCCGGTGCCCACTGCGGCCCCGACGACCGCCAGGGCCATGGCCTCCGCCACCATCTGGGACACGATCCTCCATCGGTGAGCGCCCATGGCCGTTCGAATTCCCATCTCCTTCACCCTCAATGCCGCCCGCGCCAGGAGCAGGTTGGCCACGTTGACGCAGGCGATGAGCAGAACCAGCGACACGACGGCGAGCATCGTCCATAGAAGGGGGATGGCCTCGTCGCCGATGTACTCCTGGGTGAAGGGCTTCATCAGGGGCGAGATCCCCTCGTTGTACTCCGGGTATGCCTGGGCCAGACGGTTGGTGATCCCGGTGAACTCCACCATGGCCTCATCGGTGGAAACGCCGGATCGAAGCTTTCCGAAAACGTCGAGCCAGGTGCCGGTGTCCCGCTCCAACTCCAGCGCGTTCATGCGGAGGGGGACCCAGATGTCCTGAAGGGTCGGGAACCGGAATCCCTCCGGCATCACCCCGACGATCTCGGCTTGCTCCCCGTTGACCGTCACGACCCCGCCCAATACGTCTCTCGACCCGTTGAAGGCGTCCTGCCACACGTGGTGCGACAGGATGACCGCCAGAGGGGCTGCCGGCTCATCTTCGTCTTCGCGGAACAGCCGTCCGATCTGGGGCTGCGCGCCGATGGTGGTGAAGGTGTTGGCCGTGACAAAGGCCCCGTTGTACCGCACGGGCCGTTCCGACCCCCGAAGATTCACGGTGCCCTCGTAATACGCGGACAAGTGCTCGAAAGCGGTCTGCTGCTCCCGCCAATCGAGGTAGTCATGGATGGACACAGCCATGCTCTCGATGTCTCGGGAGGGATTGGTGCGCTCCACATGCACGATCCGGTCACCGCCCTCCACGGGCAGGCCACGGAGTAGCGCAGCATAGACGATGCTGAACATGATCGACGTGAATCCGATGCCCAGGGCCAACGCCGTGATGGCGATGGAGGAAAGGCCCGGCTGCTTCGTCAGCATCCGGGTGGCATACCGAAGATCCTTGAAAAATCCGCCCATCGTCCCCTCCGCGTGTGTGTCGGAGAGGCCCTACGGGTATGTGGCGGATAGGTTTCGACGTCTCACGTCACCGCTCGCCGGGCGAAAGGCTCCGTAGACCGTGGCGGTAGTTCGCAAGATCGGGGTACCAGGCGATGCCCTGCTCGGCCCAATAGGAGGCACGTCCAGCCGCCGCCGGGCCTCCGATGATCACCGGGATGCGCGCGGGAAGAAGAACGCGTAGTCGCGATACGTCCTCGACCGTCGCATCGGACATGGGCGGATAGAGCGCCGAAAGTGCTACCGCGTCCGCGCCGAGCGTGAGGGCCCCCCTGGCAATCTCGTCCGCCGGCAGATCAGGTCCCAGGAATCGCACTCGCCACCGCTCTTCCGCGGCTACGACGCCCGCCAGGAGGGCCCCGAACTCGTGACGCTGCCCCGAGGGCGTACCCGTGACCAGGAGGGGGGACCCTTCTTCGACCTGGATCTTCGAGGTAAGCCACTCCAGGAACCGGCGAATGGTCATCGAGGCGACGTGCTCGGAGCTCGGCCCGAGGCGGCCGGACTGCCAGGCATTGCCGATTTCGGCGAGCAAGGGAACCAGCAAGACTCCGATGAACTCGTCGGTCCGATGCTCCAGGGCCGCCCGCGTGAGGAGCCGCTCCAGGTCTTCGGGCCGCATCGAGGCGACCCTCTCGAGAGCCTGATCGCGGAGCCGTTCCAGTGACGCCGTGGACCCTCCGACCGTCCCGTCGTCCACACTTCCGTCTCCATCCAGAAGCGCTCTGAGCTCTTCCGTCTCCAGCTCTGCCACCGAGGAAATACCCCGCCCCGATCGTACGAGGCCGGCCAGGAGTTGGAGTCTTTGAATGTCCGACTCGCTGTAGACGCGTTGTCCCGCCGGGGAACGCGAGGGCCGCACAGCTCCATACCGCCGCTCCCAGGCGCGAATCACGGGGCCTGAGAGACCCGTCCGCTGGGCCACGACACGGATGGGATACCCGAAGGACTCTGTGTGTCGATTCATGGTATGAGCCTAGCCTACGAAGCCACGACTGTCAAAGGTCCGTTCAATAAATAACAGCATATTGCTTGACATGTTCAATGAATACCTCTACATTGATCCCACATCGTTAAACGACAATCGCATTTTGTTGAACATCACCCCCTTTTCGGAAGGTTCTCTTGATGAAAGCCCTGATGCTCGGCCTCGCCCTTTCCCTGGCCGCTCCCGTTGCTCCGGCCGTCGACGCCATCTCACCCGATGACGACATCGTCGAAGTCGCCAAGGCGGCTGGTTCGTTCTCAACGCTGCTGACGGCCGTCGAGGCCGCCGGCCTGGTCGACGTCCTGAAGAGCGACGGACCTTTCACGGTCTTCGCGCCGACGGATGAGGCCTTTGCCAAGATCCCGGAAGCAGACCTCAATGCTCTACTCGCGGA
>JAHEKK010000639.1 GCA_024638395.1 Gemmatimonadota bacterium
ACCGCCTCCACCCTCGCGGCAGACTGAAGACGAGCGGTTTCTCGAGAGCCGGATCCGTCAGATCGAGGAGGACCGGGTCTTCAAGGTGGGCCGGGACTCGTGGCGGGTCTTCCGGATCATGGGCGAGTTCGTCGACGGGTTCGACGAGCTGGCGGACCTGGGCCCCTGCGTTTCGTTCTTCGGCTCCGCCCGGGTGACGTCGGCGGACCCCATGTACTGGCAGTGCGTCGAGACGGCCCGGCTCATGGGAAGAGCGGGCTTCGGCATCATCACGGGAGGGGGGCCCGGGATGATGGAGGCAGCAAACCGTGGAGCCCTCGAGGCGGGCGTCGCGAGTGTGGGCTGCAACATCGAGTTGCCCTTCGAGCAGGGCCAGAACCCCTACGTCCAGGTGGGAATCGACTTCCGCTACTTCTTCGTGCGGAAGACCATGTTCGTGAAGTATGCAGAGGCGTTCGTGATCTTTCCCGGAGGATTCGGGACCCTGGACGAGCTGTTTGAGAGCCTGACCCTCATCCAGACCCGGAAGGTCCGCAATTTCCCGGTCGTGCTCATGGGCCGCGACTACTGGGGCGGCATGATGGAGTGGATCCGGGACAAGCTGGCCGGGGAGCGAAAGATCTCCCATGAGGATCTGAGCCTGATCCACCTGACCGATTCCCCCGAGGACGCTGTCCGTTACGTGACCGACCACCGCGACCGGCAGGAGAACGGCGGCCTGGCTTGATCGAGTCCCCCCTCGCTCTCGCCACCACGATTGCCGCGGCGACCGGACTGGCCTTCTGGCTGGACTACCGGTTCGAGGCCGTAGGCAAGGTCGGCGCTTCCATGCTGGCCATCATCTTCGGTACCGTGCTCTCCAACGCGGGCATCGTTCCCATCGAGTCCCCCATCTACGGCGCCGTCGGGGGTGTGGTGACCTCGTTGGCGATTGCGTGGCTTCTGCTCTCCGTCGACCTGCGGGACCTGCGGAAGGCCGGGCCGAAAATGATCGGAGCCTTCGCGGTCGCCGTCACGGGAACGGCGCTCGGGGCCATGGTGGGCGCCTGGGTCTATCAGGATCGCTTCGGCGACGACACCTGGCGCCTTGCCGGCACGCTCACGGGCACCTATTCGGGAGGCTCGGTGAACTTCGTTTCAGTGGGCCGCGCCTTCGAGATCCCCGATGTCCTTTTCGCCGGCGCCACAGCGGCCGACAACATGGCGACGGGCATCTGGCTCGCCGTGACGCTGATGCTTCCGGTCTGGTTGGGCCGGTTCTATCCCAAGACGGTGGTCCCCGACGCGACCGGTTTGCAGCCGGTTGCTTCCCATGGCCCCGTGCAGTCGGAGAGGCACGCGCACCACCCGTATTTCGCGCATGTGGGGATATCGGCGCTCCAGATCGCGAACCTCATGGCGGTCGGTCTGATCCTGGTCTTCGGGTCCGAGTGGCTGGGGGGGCTCGTTCCGGGCGTGCCCGCCATCCTCTGGCTCACCACGCTGGCTCTCATCCTCGGGCATACGCCGATGTATCGTGAGGCGCCGGGCGCCCTGCAGATGGGCTCCGTAGCCTTGCATTTCTTCTTCGTGCTCATCGGCATCCTGTCCCGGTTCTCCGAAATCGTCACCGTGGGGATTGAAGTCTTCTTTTTCACGCTGATCGTGGTCGGCATCCACGGCGTGGTGGTCTATGGCGCCGGGAAGCTGCTGCGATTGGACATCGGCACCCTCTCCGTGGCGTCACAAGCCGCAGTAGGCGGACCCTCGTCGGCCCTTGCCGTGGCCATCTCCAGGGAATGGCGACACCTGGTGCTGCCGGCCGTAATCGTGGGACTCCTGGGATACGCCGTAGGGACCTACCTGGGACTGGGCGTGGGCTACGCTACCCGGGCTCTGCTGTAGACGGCACGAACGGGGGTCTCTACCTCAACGTGCCCCCGGAGCCCGGGCCACAGGCCCCGACGTATGCCCACGGGCCGTCCGCCGGACCGAGCTCGTCGGAACCCGGGTCGTCGCCAGGCGTGACGCCACGCGGTGCTGCCCATGCGCCAGATGGTGCTCTTGCGGGTACGCTTGTATGATTTACCCCCCTCGCGACTGAGGGGATTCCCGGGTGAGGTGCTCGGCTATTCCAGGGCCGCCCGCCCGGTCGAAGGGCAGAATGGACCCCGGGAACACAACGTCGTCCACAAAGAGGCCGGCCGTCTCTTGATAAGATTCGATGAAAAGGCGCGAGGCGGATATGCGCCCACGGGCAAGGACACGGGCGTTGTAAAGCCCAAGGGCACCTCCCGTATCCGGGCTCACGAGGGCCTCGACACCATCGATATCGGTGAGCGTAAGCCGTCATGGCTGAAGGTCCGCTCGCCGGGGGGGGAGAACTACCTCCGCCTTCAGAAGCTCATGAGGAGCCAGTCCCTCCACACCGTGTGTGAAGAGGCCGGCTGTCCCAACATCGGTGAATGCTGGGAGGCCGGGACGGCCACCTTCATGATCCTGGGCGACGTCTGTACCAGGGCCTGCAAGTACTGCGCTGTGGCCCATGGCATGCCCAGTGAGCTGGACCTGGACGAGCCTCGGCGGGTGGGCGAGACGGTGGAGGCCATGGGACTCGAGCACGTCGTGATCACCTCCGTGAACCGCGACGAGTTGGACGATGGAGGCGCCGGGATCTACGCGGAGACGATTCACGAGATCCACGCCCGAGTGCCCGAATGTTCCGTCGAGGTGCTCATTCCCGACTTCAAGGGAGACGAAGAGGCCCTGAGAACGGTCATGGCTGCCCGGCCTCACATCCTGGGACACAATCTG
>JAHEKK010000640.1 GCA_024638395.1 Gemmatimonadota bacterium
GCCCTCTATGCCACGGGGCTCGACGGGTCCGCTGTTTGGAACGAAACGGTGGACCAGCCGTGGACCCGGATGTTCGACCCCTCAGCCTTCGCCGACGGACCCGGAGGGCAGGTCCGTGCCCCGGTGGTCCGAGTGCATCTGGGGGCCGGGCGCAGCCGATCTCGGAAGGGGTTCATTCCCGAGTGGAGGATCAATCGACGTCTCTCGAGGATATTCCTACGCCCAGGCGTTGCGGCCGGAGGCGACTTCGACCGCCTTCCTCGCCGCTTCCGGCCGGTGGTCGTCGACCTGGAGACGGGGGAGGCGGTCGTTCTGGACAGAGGGGATCTGGCCCGCGCGGTGCGCGTCAGCATGGCCATTCCCGGGGTCTTTGCCGTGGCCGGGGAGGGGGACCGCATCCTGGCCGACGGCGGGGTGGCCAACTACCTGCCGGTGGGCGTCGCCCGGGCCCTGGGCGCACGGACCGTGGTCGGATCCGACGTGATCCGTCCCACCGTGCCCTTGGATCCTCTGACCCCTGCCACCTTGGGGAGCCGAGGATTCCGGTGGCTCAACGTGAATGCGCGTGACGAGGTGGCACTGGCGGACAAGATGATCTATCCGGACCTGGACCCGACGTTGACTTCGGCGTCCTTCCTATCCGATCCCGAGTCCATAGCCCGCGATGGGTACGAGGCGGTCCTGGCCCTCGAGGATCTGCCTGCCCCCGAGGCGGACGAAGCAGGCGAATCCGTTTCACGAAGCCCCCTGTCCCTGGCCCCTGACTCCATTGTGGGCCTGTCCGTGAGTGGTGCCGACCCCGGCCTCGAGGGCCTGGTGCGGGCCGCCTTTGCCCCAGAGGGCGAATACGATCCGGGCCGGATCCTCATGGCCGCAGACCGTCTCTACGCAACCGGCCTCTTCGATGCCGTATGGCCCTCGGTGGCGCCCCGGAGCCGGGGCGGCGGACAGGCGCCCCTGGTGGTGGCGGTCGAGCCCGTATCGTCCAGCCTGGCCGTTGGTGGTGGTGGATACGATAGCGACCGGGGTGGGGCGGTCTGGGGAGGCCTCCGCCATCGGTCGGCCCTCGCCGGGCTTCCGCTGACGCTGGCGGTCAACGGCACGCTCACGGAGTGGATGTGGGCGGGGAATGGCCGGATCGATCTCTTCCTGCCCCGCCTACTCCCCGTCTCCATAGCCGCGGAGGGCCACGTGGTGGAGACGGAGATCCGGGCCGACGCCCTCGAGGGCGTCGCCGGACCCCGTGGTCCCCGGGTCAGAAGGTGGGGCGGTGGAGTGGGCCTGGAACGCCGGATGTTGGACCCGGACCAGGCCGTGTCCCTGGGGTTCGACGCCGAGACCATCGATGAGGAAGGAGGGCTTCGGGGATCGTCATACGGCCCTCGGTTCCGCTGGAGCACCTGGGAGCCTCTGGGGACGGCGATGGGTGGGTGGACAGGCGTCGATGCCCACCTGCGCCGAGGTGACTACGCGTATTGGGCTGTCGAAGCCCAGGCGTCCCGGGAATGGGCTTGGGGGATCCTTCGTTTCGCCGCGTTGGGAAACGTGGCCGCGTCCGGAGGTGACCGTGTCCCGTTGGATGTGCGGCCGCATCTGGGCGGCGGGAGCGGAGTCCCGGGCTTCGATTGGGGGGAGGGGCTCGGACGCATCGCCTACACCGGCGGGGTCGACTTCGGGCTGCCCATGCCCTTGGCCGGCGTCCTCAGGCTCCGCATCAGAGGGGGTCTGTTGGAAGGGTACGCCCCCTTGGGCTCGGAGGATCTCGAGGTGCTCGGCGGAGAGCTCGGGGGGGTGTGGAGAACGCCTTTCGGCACCGCTGCCCTTGGAGTTGGAACCAACACCACCGGGTCCTGGCGCGTCCACTTCGCCCTGGGGACGATCGGGTAACCCCCGGGGGCCATAGCACTCCGGGCCTGGCAAGGCCAAGATGGGGCATGGCCGATCCGCTCCCCGTCCTCAACCGCACCAGCGCGCGCATCACGCAGGCGCCGTCCCAAGTGGGGTCACGGGCCATGCTCCACGGGGCCGGACTCTCCCAGGAGGACCTCGGAAAAGCCCAGGTGGGCATCGCTTCCATGTGGTGGGAGGGAAACCCGTGCAACATGCACCTCCTGGAGCTTTCGGCACTCGTCAAAGAGAGTGTGGCGGCCGCGGGCCTTGTTCCAATGCGGTTCAACACCATCGGCGTAAGCGACGGGATCTCCATGGGCACCTCCGGGATGCGGTACTCGCTCCAATCCCGTGACCTGATCGCCGATTCGATAGAGACCGTGATGTCGGCCCAGTGGTACGATGGGAACGTGTCCCTCCCGGGGTGCGACAAGAACATGCCCGGGGCCCTCATGGCCATGGCGCGTGTCGATCGTCCTGCTCTCATGGTCTTCGGGGGCACCATCCGGTCCGGTTGGGTGGGGGGGCGGGCCATCGACCTGGTCAGCGCCATGGAGAGCTACGGCGCGCTCGTGTCAGGGGCGATCGACGACGTGACCCACGCCGAAGTCGTGCGGAATGCCTGTCCTGGCCCCGGTGCCTGCGGCGGCATGTACACGGCCAATACGATGGCGGCGGCGGCGGAGGCCCTGGGCATGACCCTTCCGTACAGCGCTTCGACTCCCGCCACCGATCCCGGGAAGGCGGGGGAGTGCAAGGCCGTCGGGGAAGCCGTCCGAGGACTCCTCGAGAAAGACCTCAGGCCCACGCAGATCATGACCGCCCGTGCCTTCGAGAACGCCATGGTGCTGGTGACCGCGCTGGGAGGCTCGACGAATGCCGTGCTACACCTCCTG
>JAHEKK010000641.1:0-1060 GCA_024638395.1 Gemmatimonadota bacterium
CCGGTCTCGTAGAAGGCAGGGACCACGCCACCGGACAGTGTCTGATACAGAAACTCGGCGTCCTCAGGGTCCTGGACCGCAGGATCCTTGTACACGTGGGAGGCATCCTCGCCAATGGCCCAGCCGTTGGTTCCGTCATACCCCTCGGGCCACCAGCCGTCCAGAATTGAGAGATTGAGTCCGCCGTGGACGGCGACTTTCTGGCCGCTGGTACCGCTTGCCTCATACGGTCGCCTGGGGTTGTTGAGCCAGATATCGGAGCCGGAAACCAGCATGCGCCCCACCTCCATGTTGTAGTTCTCCAGGAAGACCAGTCGCCCGTTGAACCTCGGGTCCTGGGTGAGCTCAAAGATCTGGTGGATGAAGCGCTGTCCCTCCTTGTCAGCCGGATGGGCCTTGCCGGCATAAATGACCTGGATGGGCCGGTGGGCATCATTGAACAGCGCGGCTGCCCGATCGAGGTCCGTGAAAAGGAGGGGGGCGCGCTTGTAGGTGGCAAAGCGCCTTGCAAAGCCGATCGTGAGGACGTCAGGGTCCAGATTGGCCTGCTGCGGCATGGTCTGGTACTGAATGTGATTTTGGACGAATCGAAGCAGCGCCTTCCGGAGGGATCGGCGGAACGCCCACAGGTCCGCGTCAGAGAGCTTGTCCAGACCGGCCCACGTTTCACCCTCTTCGCGATGGTCCAGCCAGTGGGTGCCCATGGCCCCATTGAGGAAGTCGCGCGCATGGGGCGCCGTCCACGTCGGAAGGTGAATGCCGTTCGTCACGTGTCCGATGGGCACGTCGTCCACGGGCAGGTTGGCAAAGAGGTGATGCCACTGCCGGCGGGCCACCTCCCCGTTCAAGCGGGAGACGCCGTTGGAGCTGCGGGCAAGCTTGAGGCCAAGCACGGTCATCGTGAACTGCTCGGAAATGTCGTGCGGGTTCACGCGACCCCAGGCAAGCAGGTCGTGATCGCTGAATCCAAGCTGCTCCCTGAACTTTGCCAACTGGGAGAGGAAGAGTGACGGATCAAACCGGTCGTGTCCTGCGAGGACAGGCGTGTGGGTGGTAAACA
>JAHEKK010000641.1:1127-2782 GCA_024638395.1 Gemmatimonadota bacterium
GCGCTCTCTGAGAAGCTCCAGCGTGAGCAGGGCACAGTGACCTTCATTCATGTGGTAGACGTCCACATCCTCGCCCAGGGCGCGCAGCATGCGGAGACCTCCGATTCCAAGGATAATCTCCTGCTGAAGGCGGGTGGTCCGGCTCCCCTGGTAGAGCCGTCGGGTGAGAAACCGGAGTTCGTAGGGGTTGGCGTCAAAGTCCGTGTCCAACAGGTAGAGCGTGGACCGGCCAACCTGCAGCTTCCAGGCCCGGAGATGGACCTCCTGCCAGCCGAAGTGAACCGTTACAACAACCTCGGTCCCGTCGGGGCCGCGCATCAGCTCGACCGGGTGCTTGGTGGCGTCGATGGACGGGTACTCGTCCTCCTGCCAGCCCTTCGGGTCGAAGTACTGCTTGAAGTAGCCGTCTCTCAGAAAGAGGCCGATCCCTACGAACGGAAGGCCAACGTCTGACGCCGCCTTGACGTGGTCACCGGCAAGAATGCCGAGGCCTCCGGAGTAGAGCGGCAGGCTTTCGTGCAGCCCGTACTCCATGCAGAAATATCCCACCCGCGGGGCGTCGGCACGAGGCCCGGGGGTGTCCATGTAGGCCCTGAAGTCGGCATACACAGCGTCAACCTGTGCGCCGAATCCGGGCTCCGCGAGCACGTCCCGGTCCGCCATGCGCAATGCCGCCACCGGACTGTTGCCGGCGGTGCGAAACGCGCCTGGGTTGAGACGACGAAAGAGATCGATGGCCTCAGGGTGCCAGCTCCACCAGAGATTCCTGGAGAGCAGTGCTAGTTTCTGGAGGGTGCTTAGGGTATCCATTGGGGACAGGGAATGAGTATTCTGCCGATGGGCAGCGGTGGCCCGGTGAGGCCTTGAATCGGTTGACGACCCGGTTCGATCAAGAGGGCGAATATAACCGCACTCTGCAGCGTCCGCGACGAACAAACGAAACCTTCAAATCGCCGTTCAGCACGCCAAAACACTGAAAGCGCTCCCGGCCACACTGGCCGAAATCCGACCGGTTGTCTCCGGTCTTCTCTCATCCGCCGGGCTGGAGGGCGCAGGCCGTGAGACGGACTGGATTCTGGAGGAAATCTGCCGATTGGGCCGCGCCCAACTGCTGGCTCGGCCGGAGATGGAACTCACGCGGGAGCAACGCGCGCAACTCCGGGATGCGGTTGCGCGAAGGCTGAACCGGGAGCCGCTGCAGTACATCCTCGGGCACACCGGTTTCTTTGGGCGCACGTTCGCAGTGAACCCCGCCGTCCTCATTCCCAGACCCGAGACCGAACTCCTGGTGGAACTGGCTCTGGAGGGCCTGCGCCACGAATCCCGTGTGCTCGATGTCGGCACCGGAAGCGGGTGCATCGCGATCACCGTTGCGCTGGAGCGGCCCGATGTTGAGGTGGTGGCGATGGACGTGAGTCCCGGTGCGCTTGCCGTTGCAAGGGAGAATGCCCAGCGGCTTGGCGCGGCCCTCCAATTCCATGAAGGTGACCTCATGGACGGAGACTGGTTGGCTGAGGTCGGTCCGCCGTTTGACCGCGTAATCTCAAATCCCCCGTACGTCCCGCTCGCAGATCGACCGGACCTGCAGCCGGAACTGGGCTTCGAGCCACAGCGAGCCATCTATGTGAAGGGGGGTCCCGGTGCGTTCATTCGGC
>JAHEKK010000642.1:0-1078 GCA_024638395.1 Gemmatimonadota bacterium
CTCCGACGGTGACGTCATGGAGGGAATCAGCCATGAAGTCGCTGAACTCGCCGCGCACCAGGGGCTGGGCAAGCTCATCTGGATCTTCGACGACAACGAGATCACCATCGAGGGCCGCACGGACCTGGCCTCCTCGACCGATCAGGCCATTCGCTTCACCGGGTACGGTTGGCACGTCGTCCACGTGGAGGACGGGACCAACCTGGAGGCCATCGACTACGCACTCGAAGCGGCCCGCGACGAGACCGAGCGCCCCACGCTGATCGTCCTGAAGACCCGGATCGCCGAAGGCAGTCCGAACAAGGTCGATACCTCCGGAGCCCACGGCGCCCCGCTGGGGGACGACGAGATCTCGGCGACCAAGGAGAACATCGACTACCCGTCCGCCGAGCCGTTCCACGTGCCGGAGGAGGCGCGCGACGCGTGGCTGGAAACGAGGGTCCGGGGCGGGGTCCTGGAGGCCGAGTGGCGCACACGGTTCGACGCCTACCGAGACGAGCACCCCGAAATGGCCGCCGAATACGAGCGCCTCATGGCAGGCGAACTCCCCCACGACTGGGACGCCCACATCCCGGACCTCAGCGCGCCCGAGGGCGCGGACGCCACCCGGGGATGGTCCGGGAAGGTCATTCAGGGCCTCGCGGCCGGCCTCCCGAACCTGGTCGGTGGATCCGCGGATCTGGGTGGGTCGAACAAGACCGACATCAACGATGCCGACTCGCTGCTGTACGAGACCCCAATGGGCCGCGTGGTCCACTACGGGGTTCGCGAGCACGCCATGGGCGGGATCATGAACGGGATGACGCTGCATGGAGGGCTGCGCCCCTTCGGCGGGACCTTTCTGATCTTCAGCGACTACATGCGGCCCTCCATCCGGCTGGCCTCCCTGATGCAGCAGCCGGTCGTCTACGTCTTCAGTCATGACAGCATCGGGCTGGGCGAGGACGGGCCCACGCACCAGCCCATCGAGCAACTCATGGCGCTCCGGGCCATTCCGGGGCTGCAGGACCTGCGTCCCGCGGACGGCGCCGAGGTCGAGATCGCCTGGCGGGTCGCGGTCGAACGCATCGACGGGCCG
>JAHEKK010000642.1:1088-2777 GCA_024638395.1 Gemmatimonadota bacterium
ACGGGCCGAGCTTTTTGTCGCTGTCCCGGCAGAAAGTCCGCACTCTGGACCGCACCGAGCTGGCGTCCGCCGAGGGCCTGCGACGAGGCGCCTACGTGCTGGCCGAGGCGTCCGATGATCCGGCTGCCGTGATCATCGCCAGCGGGTCGGAGGTCTCACTCGCCCTGGACGCGAGGGACGCGCTCGAGGCCGACGGGACACCGACGCGGGTGGTGAGCCTGCCCAGCTGGCACATCTTCGGTGCACAGTCCGAGGATTACCGGACGTCCGTGCTTCCGGCCGGCGTGCCCCGTGTCTCCATCGAAGCGGGCAGCACCTTCGGGTGGTCACGCTGGGTCGGTGACACCGGACGCTCCATCGGAGTGGACCGTTTCGGGGCGTCGGCGCCCGCCGAACGGCTCTACGAGGAATTCGGCATCACCGCGGCGGCGGTCGAGGAGGCGGTCCGGACGCTCATCTGAGCCCCGGCGGGCACTCGGAGCCCGCACGACAACGTTGACGCCGAAGGTCCGTCACGAACACTGTGGTCATCATCCGCCGAAGTCCCTCGGTTCGTTGGAGGATTCCATGGTCGCACTCTCCGCTCTCTGGCTCCCCATCCTGCTGTCCGCCGTAGGCTGTTTCATCGCGGGTTTCATCCTCTGGATGGTACTCCCGCACCACCGCTCCGACTGGGGCGGACTTCCCGACGAGGACGCCGTCATGGACGCCCTGCGCGCTCAGGGAGCGACGCCGGGGATGTACCACATGCCCCACGCACCGGATCCCGAATCTCAGAAGGACCCGGTCCTGATCGAGAAGATGAAGAAGGGCCCGGCCGGATTCGTCCTCCTCGTCGACGGCGAAGCCCAGCTCAACATGGGCAAGACGCTGACGCTGAACTTTCTCTTCCTGCTCCTGGCCAGCTTCTTCATCGCCTATCTGGCGGCGGCGACGTTGCCCATGGGTACGGACTACCTGAAGGTCTTCCAGGTCACCGGTGCAGCAGGGGTGCTCGCCTACTCCATGGGCGCCTTCCACAAGGCCATCTTCTGGGGCTGGAGCTGGTCGGCGGCCCTCAAGGAGATCGCCGACGGGGTCGTCTACGCACTGGTCACGGCAGGCGTTTTCGGCTGGCTCTGGCCGATGTAGCGGCACCCGGGTGGCCGTGGGCTCGCTACACTTCGTCAGCGGCCTTCTATGAGCCGGGCGGGAAGTCCCGCATGAGGACCTCTACACCCAGGGAAAGCCGTACGGGACGGCCCGTCTCGGCGTCGAAAACCCGAGTCGCAACCCCACGCCACACGAGGCGTCCCAAACGCCGGTCGATGACGTCCAACACCAGGGCATCGGCCGGATAGTCCCGACCGTCGAGGTTGAGCGGCAGGTTCCGGGACGGCGTGTACTCGAGGGTCTGATACGCCGTCCGGAAGTCGAGCCCCTCCGAACCCAGATGGGGGTGAACCAGGAAATCCGCGTTCGCGGAGACCTGTCGGTACCCACGATCTGACAGCACCTCGTCGATGAGCGACCGGATCGCCGCGTGCGACGCGGGTGCGCCCAGACCCTGGGCGTCGAGTGCCCATTCGTAGGTCTCGTATTCCCCGAAACCCACGGCCGGATCGAAGTCCGACCCGTGCCGAATGCCTGCACATCCGGTGAGAACAAGGCAGGTGGTGAGCATCAGCGGCTTCATCATGGCCCCAAGCT
>JAHEKK010000643.1:0-1005 GCA_024638395.1 Gemmatimonadota bacterium
GAAGCTCAACATCGAGTTGCCCCCCGGCATGGAGGAAATGGCGGCGCAAATCCCCAAGTCCCGGACCCAGGGCCGCATGCTCTATTTCACGGAGTCAGCGGCGCTTCTGAAAGATGCGCCGGAGCCGGAAACCGAAGAGTCCGGTCCGGTGGAAGTCGGAAATGACCACTTCCGTTTCCGCATGGATACCCGGCAGCCTGACCAGGAGACCTACTACGATTTTGATGCAGGCACCTCGGTCGAAAAGACGGACTTCCTGGGCCGCACCTTCCGAATCAACGGAGAGATGGAGGAATACCGCTGGCGCCTGACAGGCGAGCAGAGCGAATACCTGGGGTACGCCTGCCAGAAGGCCGTTGCCGAGCAGGACTCGTCCACCGTCGAGGCCTGGTTCACCACGGAGATCCCCGTGTCCGCCGGTCCCGCCGGTCTGACCGGTTTGCCGGGGATGATCCTCGTGGCGAATTTCGATGACGGTGAGAGGACCTACACGGCCACCGCGGTGGACCTGGAAACCGAGGTCATGTCAATGATCGTTCCCCCGAAGGGTGGCCGGGAGGTGAGCCGGGAGGAGTACGATGGCATCGTCGAGGAAAAGATGAAGGAAATGAACGCCACGCGCGGTTCCGGCGGCGGCATGCGTGTGATCATCCGCGGAAACTGATCTCCCCACGGGCTTCCAGCCTTCAATACGGTCTCTCCGATGCGAGCACTTCTCCTGGGCGCGCTGATCTTCGCAATTACCCTGCCTGCCGGTGCGCAGGACAGGTTCAACATCACCGGAACGGTGGTTGATTCCGCGGGGGTCGGCCTGCAGGGTGCGACCGTGGTGGCGTTGACCAAGCCCGATTCCGTCATTGCCAAGTTTGCCATCGCCGGGAAAGACGGCGGATTCACGCTGCGCCGTGTGGAAGAGGGAGACTACGTGCTGCAGGTCACCTTTGTGGGCTTCCAGTCCCGCAGTCAGGACATCGCACTGGCCGGGGCCGCGCTGGACATGGGTCG
>JAHEKK010000643.1:1015-2764 GCA_024638395.1 Gemmatimonadota bacterium
CCTGGAATCGGTGGGCGAGTTGAGTGAACTCGTGGTCAGTGCCGATCACATCCCCTTTGTCGTGACCAATGACACGCTGGAATACAATGCGGCTGCATTCGGTACCCGGCCCAATGCTACCGTAGAGGACCTCCTCAGGCGGCTCCCGGGTGTGGAGGTCCAGGATGATGGCTCAATCAAGGCCCAGGGCGAGGACGTCCAGAACGTCCTTGTGGACGGCAAGGAGTTCTTTGGAAACGATCCTACCATCGCCACCAAGAACCTCCCTGCCGAGGCCGTGGACAAGGTCCAGGTCTACGACAAGCAGTCTGACATGGCTGAGTTCACCGGGGTGGATGACGGGCAGGAGGAAAAGACAATCAACCTGGAGTTGACGGAGGACGCCAAGCGCGGAGTCTTCGGCAACATTACCGGCGGCTTTGGGGATACCGAGCGCTACGACGGGCAGGCCACGATCAACCGATTTACTCCGGATACCCAGATTGCGCTGCTTGCCAACGTCAACAACATCAACCGGCAGGGTTTTGCCTTTGGCGACTACATGCAGTTCATGGGTGGCATGGGGGCGATGATGGACGGCGGCGGCTTCCGATTGGGGGGAGGCGTGCCGTTGGGCACAGACCTCAGCGACGGGTTTTCAGAGACGCTTTCCATCGGCCTGAATGCCAGCAGGGATTTCTCGGATCGGACCTCCATCCGGAGTTCGTACATCCTTAGCAGCATTGACAACACGCAGGACCGGACGGTCCAGCAGCAGCAGCTTTTTGGATCTGCCCTGAGCGGCAACCTGGCTGAGACCAGTCAGCAGCTGAGCGACAACCTCACCCACCGGGTCAACCTGAATGCCCGCCACACGCTGGCCGAGGGTCACGACCTGCGGCTCCGCGGCAACCTGACCGCCAGTAATTCGGATCTGAGCAATGGTGGATTCCGTCAGACCTTCGGAGCGACCGGGCTGACGCAGAATACCTCGCAGACCTTCTACGACTCCGCCAGTGACAACCTGGGCGGAGATGCCCAACTCACGTGGCGAAAGAAGCTTGGCGCCAAGGGGACCGCGCTGGTGGGAATGGCACGCGTTGACCTCAACGATTCCGAGGCCCGCGCAGGCCTTGAGAATAGCATCGGTCTCTATGAGCGGGGAGACGTGGTTTCCTATGACGAGATCCTGCAGGAGCAGGAGAACCTCGGGAACACACTGAATCAGACCCAGCGGCTTTCGCTGAGCCAGCCCATGAAGGGGCAGCGCGTTCTGGAGGTGTCGGCCCAGCGAAAGCAGGTGAGCGAGGACCAGACCAAGAGCATCTGGGATCGTGTCGGCAGCACGCTTGTCCTCAATGATGACCTCTCATCCGGCTTTGACCGGACGTACACGTACTACCAGGGCGGCCTCCGATTCAACCAGAATCGCGACCGCGTCCGGTTTGGTCTGGGTCTCCAGGTTCAGGAGTCCACCCTGGACGGCGTGATCCTGGACCGGCCAGGTGATATCTCAAACGGCTACACCCATTTCCTCCCGAGCGCCGACTTCCACTATGAGTTCAGGCAGGGAATGAACATGGATCTGCGGTACAACACGTCGACGCGGGAGCCGTCGATGACCGAGCTGCAGCCCTTTACTGACAACACGGATCCGCTGAACGTCTATGTGGGAAATCCGTCGCTCGAGCCGGAGTACCGGCACAGCTTCGGACTGCACTACATGTATTTCGACCAGTTCAGCTTCATCAATCTGTTCACGTTCCTGAA
>JAHEKK010000644.1 GCA_024638395.1 Gemmatimonadota bacterium
TTCTCACGTCCAGGTCTTTCGTCCCCGAGCACCTGCTCGGTGTCGTTTCATCGAGCTGCCGAATCCCATGAATCCTCTCATCGAAGAACTGAAGGACCTCTCTCGCCAGGCCCTGGATGCCGTCCAGCGGGCAGGGGACGAACGCGCTCTCGAAGCCGTCCGCGTCGAATACCTGGGCCGGAAGGACGGCCGAATCTCGGGGGTGCTACGAGGGCTCGCCAGCCTCGACGCGGAGGAGCGTCCGGCCGTCGGAGCCGAGGCGAATCGGGTGAAGCAATTGGTCGCCGAGGCTCTGGAGACCCGTGCAGGGGCCTTCTCGCACAAGGCGGCGCGCGCCCCGGGCCTCGATCTGACGCTGCCCCCCCGCTCTCCCTGGCGCGGGACGGTTCACCCGGTCAGTCAGGTGGTCGACGACATCTGGCAGATCTTCAAGAGCCTGGGGTTCACGCGGGCCCGAGGCCCCGAGGTCGATGACGAGTGGTACAATTTCGTTGCCTTGAACACGCCCTTGGATCATCCTGCGGCGGACGAACAGGACACCCTCTACCTGGGGCCGGAGCTCCTTCTCAGGAGCCACACCTCGCCGGTGCAGATTCGGACCATGCAGGCCTACGAGCCTCCCATCCGAATCATCGCGCCGGGAATGGCCTACCGAAGGGATACGTACGACGCGACCCATACACCGGCCTTCATGCAGATCGAGGGCCTGGTGGTGGACGAGGGCGTGACCTTCGTGGACTTCAAGGCCACGCTGGCCGAGTTCGCGCGGCGGTTCTGGGGCCCGGGCACCCGGGTGCGGTTCCGGCCCGGCTTCTTCCCCTTCACCGAGCCGTCGGCGGAAGTGGACGTGAAGCGGGTGATCGTCCGCGATGACGGATCCCGGGAGGAGACACCCTGGATCGAGATCATGGGAGCGGGAATGGTGGATCCCGCCGTCCTGGACAACGTGGGCTACGATTCCGAGCGGTACACCGGATGGGCTTTCGGTATGGGTCCCGGCCGGATTGCCCTACTGAAGTACGGCGTGCCGGATCTTCGGCTCTTCTATGAGAACGACATGCGATTCCTGGGTCAGTTCGCCGTGCCCAGAGGGGGTGCTTCGTGAACGTTTCGTTGCGTTGGTTGAAGGACGTCGCGCCAGGTCTGGACCTGAAGCTGGACGAAGTCCAGGAGCGGCTCGCCCTCCGAGGGTTCCCGGTCGAGGATGTCGTCGACCCGGGCCAGGGACTCGGTGACGTCGTGGTCGGACGTGTGCTGGAGGCCGGAAAGCATCCCAATGCCGACCGCCTATCCCTCTGCCGGGTCGAGGGCCCGGACGGTGAGGTGCAGGTGGTATGTGGGGCCCCCCACATCGAGGTCGGAGCCCTCTATCCCTTTGCTCCGGTGGGCGCCGTGCTGCCCGGCGATTTCCGGATCGAGCGCCGGAAGATCCGGGGCGAGTACAGCGAGGGCATGCTCTGCTCCGAGACGGAATTGGGTTTGGGCCAGGACGGCTCAGGCATCATGAAGCTCGATCTGGACGTGGCCGTCGGCACCCCGTTCCTGAAGGCCATGGCGCTGGACGACGCCCGGCTCGACGTGGAGGTCACGCCCAACCGGGGCGACGTCCTGTCTCATGTCGGCGTCGCCCGGGAGTTGCACCCCGCGGGGGCCCAGGCGATCCGCCTTCCCGACATTCCGGGGGGCGGCCTCCCAGAGGTGCGTTTCGTGCGGGACCCCGAAGAAGTGACGGCTTCGGGGGTGACGATCCGCATCGAAGACCCGGATCTCTGTTTCCGCTTCATGGGCGCGGTCATCCGTGGCGTGCAAGTGGGGCCATCGCCCGAGTGGCTTCAGGCCCGCCTCCGTGCCGCGGGCGCCAGGCCCATCAACAACGTGGTCGACGCGACCAATTACGTGCTGCTCGAAAGCGGCCATCCTCTACACGCGTACGATCTGGCTCGCCTCGAGGGCCCCGACATCGTGGTGCGGCGGGCCAGGTCCGGCGAGGAGCTGCGGACATTGGACGGCGAGGAACGCCCGATCACCGAAGACATGCTCATGATCTGCGACGCCGAGCGCCCGGTGGGCATCGGGGGGATCATGGGGGGTGAGGAGACGGAGGTGACCGAGCAGACCGTGGACGTGCTTCTCGAGTGCGCCCTCTTCGAGCCCAAACAGATTCGAGCAACGCGGCGGGCCCTGGGCATGTCCACGGACGCCAGCTACCGCTTCGAGCGCGGCGTCGACCCTGAAGGCCGGGAGCCGGCGATCCTCAGAGCCGCCGAGATCATCCTCGCAACCGCGGGCGGTACCCTCGACGACGACCTACTCGACGTCAATCCCCGGGCCTACGAGCCGCTGAGGGTGAACCTCCGCCCGTCCCGGGTGGAACACCTCCTGGGCGTGCCGTTCACTCCGGCCGACATCGAGGGCCTGCTTTCACCCCTCGGGTACGAGATGGAGCGGACGGACGACGATCTCCTGAGCGTTCTGGTGCCCGGCTTCCGGAGCTACGACACGGTGCGGGAAGTCGACCTCATCGAGGAGGTCGCCAGGACCCACGGCTACGACGCGTTCCCCGACACCCTGGGCCCCTACCGGCCGGGCACGGTGCCGGATCACCCCTTCTTTCAACTGGAGGATCGGCTCCGCCAAATGCTCTCCGGGGTTGGGTTGAGCGAGGCCCAGACCCCGACCCTGGGTCCGGACGGACACGGCGACGTTGCCCTCCTCAATCCCATGTCCCGACAAGAGAGTCACCTTCGCCGTGACCGTCTCAC
>JAHEKK010000645.1 GCA_024638395.1 Gemmatimonadota bacterium
CCCAGGATCGCGTCGGTTTCACGGTAGGACGCCGCAAGAGGCATGATCACGCGGTTCTTGAGGGACTCGGTCACGCCCCCCGTGCCCTGACCGATGGCTCCGGACAAGGTGTTGGTCTGCTGGAAGTCCGGGTGGTCGGCATAGATGACGAGGGGCTTCTTGCGGTCGAACTCGTGCTGGAACGAACGGGCGAATCGCTCGTACCACCGTTCCGCCATCCTCGAGATGTCCTCGATGGCCTCCGCGGCTTCCGGGTAGTAGTGGATGTCCCAGTTCTGAGTGGTCAGCACCCTGAAGTCGAACTCCTCGTACTGCACCTTGTTGCGTCCGAAGTACTGGGCCGAGGCCGGCAAGGGAAGGGTCAGGAGGAGCGCCACCGCCCAGGCGGCCGGCAGAAAGCGTGATGCATCCCGAGCGCGGGGGAAGCGGGTGACCGAAAACATGGACTGCCTCTCTTGGGAGTGTGTCATCGGGCCTGCCCCGAGGACCGATGGCTCAGCCGATCCGTTAAGACGAGGGCCGATTGTTTCTGACTACACGGGGGACCAGCGGCGGGTCCCTTTTCCGGCCCAACCGCTGCCGGTGCCCGCGGGGTTCCCGGAGCCCTGCGGGCGCTGCGTGGTCCGGGAGTCGGCTCTTTCATACCTTCAACCTACGCTGAGGGGCCCAGGCATTTCTACGGGCGAGGTCGCACCCTGACGTTGGGCCGTCGGCGACTTGGCCGAGCCCCGGGCCTCGACGGACCCAAACCACCCAGGAATAGCCCCGCTTCCAATGAAGACGATCGCGACGCACGCCCCGTCACAAAAGAGGCGACCCAGAACCTTCGCCTCGATCCTTGTAGTATCGGCTTTGGTGGGAGCGTGCTCCGGCGGAGACAGCGCCGACCCCGACACCGGGGGGCTGACCTCGCCGGCCGGACCAGGGAGCGGCGAACCCTATCTCGCTTCCGCCGGCGAGGGGTTGTGGATGAGTTGGATCGAGGAGGGGGACGGGGTGCATCTCGTGAAGGTGGCCCGACACGACGGGAGGCAGTGGACCGAGCCGGCCGTCGTGGCCAGCGGATCCGACTTCTTCGTCAACTGGGCCGACTTCCCGGCGCTCCTGATTCGGGGCGACACCGTCGTGGTCCATTGGCTGCAGCGAGGGGGGCAAGGCACATACGACTACGGCGTCCGGCTGTCCTGGTCGGTGGATGGCGGGGGCACCTGGTCACCACCGTGGACCCCCCACGAGGACGACACCCCCACGGAACATGGTTTCGTGTCTTACTTCGCGGGCCCGCAAGGCATTTCGGCGGTCTGGCTCGACGGCCGCGAGATGGTGGCCCACGAAGGGGAAGGTGGACCGGGACCGATGACCATTCGCACCCGGGTGCTGCCCGTTGGTGGACCTCCCGGGCCGGAGGTCGTGCTCGATGCCATGACCTGTGAATGCTGCCAGACCGACGCCACGGTGGCCGATGGGATTCCCATCGTCGCCTACCGGGACCGTTCGCCGGGCGAGGTGCGGAACATCCATGTGGCCCGGTATGAGGGCGGGGCCTGGAGCGCCGGCCGGCCGGTCCACGACGATGGCTGGGTGATCGGGGGCTGCCCGGTCAACGGTCCGGCCCTGGCCTCGGATGGGCCGCGGGTGGCGGTTGCCTGGTTCACGGCCCCCGGTGAGGAGGCCCAGGTGCGGCTGGCGTTTTCCGAGGACCGGGGGGCGAGCTTCGGCGACCCCGTCCGCGTCGACACGGGGAGTCCCGCGGGTCGGGTCGACCTGGTTTCCCTGGGCGACGGTCGGGTCCTGGTGACCTGGCTCGAGCGGGGTGAGCAGGGCGCCGACGTCCTGAGCCGAGTCGTCGGGGCCGGCGGGAAACTGGGGGAGGTCAGGACCCTTGCGGCCACGTCCGAGGGGAGGGCTTCCGGGTTCCCGCGGATCGCCCTGTACGGAGAAGGCCGGATGGCGGTGGCCTGGACGGATCCCGCCGGACCGGGCCAGGTCCACGTGGCCGACTACGCGCTCTCGGAATGGGATTGAAGGATGCACCTCCGGCGGCCTCGGCCGTCGAGGACGTCGAGACTCCGGCAGGACTCGCTGACCTGCGTCGAGTCAGGAGCAACGCCGCCCGCGCGGCTGAATACTGCCGCGAGAACGGACTCCGCTGGCGCCCCCACGTCAAGACACACAAGTCCCTGACGCTGGCTCAACTCCAGCTCGAAGCCGGGGCCAGTGGCCTGACCGTGGCAACGCCTCATGAGGCGGAGGTCATGGCCTCCGTGTGTTCAGACATCCTTCTGGCCTATCCCCCGGTTGGAAGCCGCAAGGTTCAGCGCCTCGTGAACCTCCCCGACCACGTCGATCTGAAGGTGGGCCTCGACTCCGGCGAGGTCCTCGTCGGCCTGGCCGAGGCTGCGGCCCGGATGAGCCGGACCATCGGTATCCTGGTCGAATTCGACGCCGGGATGGGTCGAATCGGTGTGGCCGGACCCAAGGACGCTCTCGCCCTGGCCCGCCTGGCAGATTCCCTCGATGGCGTCACCTTCGACGGGCTCATGTTCTACCCCGGGCACATCCGCGTGCCGAGACAGGATCAGGGGCCCTTGTTGGACGCTCTGGCCAGCCGAATGTCGGCTTTTATCCATCACCTGTCCGACGCGGGACTGCCCCCGGCGATCGTGTCGGGCGGATCCTCACCGACCCTCTGGGACTCCCACCGCCTGCCGGGACTGACGGAGGTCCGCCCCGGCACGTGCATATACAACGACA
>JAHEKK010000646.1 GCA_024638395.1 Gemmatimonadota bacterium
GTACGTCGATCTCCATCCTGAGGAGTGCCGTGCTGAAGACATTCCCCTGGGCGTCGGTCATGAGGGATACGGTACCGCCGCCGTCGAGCGCCCCGTGGAGAAGGAAATTCAGGGCGTGAAGGTTCGGAAGCTCGAACCGTTCGACGGGCCCGGTCACGAGTCCCCCGAAGTGGGCTTGGACCCGGTCTGCCGTCACCCGTTCGACCAGTAGCGGGTAATCTGCGTCGTCATAGGCAATGAGGCCCACATTGGCCGTATCGCCCTTGTCGCCGGACCGGGCGTGGGCGAGATGGAGGAGTGGGATTCTCACCATGTCTCTCCCCTTCCCGGCCGGCGCCCACGGTTCGGGGACCTGGCGGAGGGGCGAAC
This sequence comes from Gemmatimonadota bacterium, assembly GCA_024638395.1. GTDB lineage: Bacteria > Gemmatimonadota > Gemmatimonadetes > Longimicrobiales > Gaopeijiaceae > JAHEKK01. Next base: position 370 of record JAHEKK010000646.1, read on the forward strand.
GCTCGCTTCCTGGGAGGTCGGAATTCTCATACCTCTACGATCTCCACTTCCAGCTCCGGCTCGACCACCGTGCGGTCGATGAGGGCCGGCCAGTACGCCATGATCTCCTGGACCCTGGGCCGTCCACCGGCAAATCCCGTGACGCTGGGGGGCCCGGTCAGGACCAGGGGCGCGATCTCACGGGTGAAACGGTCGACGGCGTTGCGGTCCTCGCCTCGTACGCCGATACGCAACTGCACTTCAGGGAGGTCCGCGGGCGGCGGTCCGGCCAGGTGTCCGTGAGTCGAATCCCAACCCACGAGCTCTAGGCGTACATCCTGGAATTCGAGCCCGAGCCGGTCGAGGCGCTCCCTGAGTATGCGCCCTGCGGCCTTCGCCTTGGCCGCGGCATCGGGCCAGGCGTACACCAGCGTACCCACGGCTTTGTACCCGGCCGAGTAGGCGATGGAGACCTTCAGGAACGGCGTGGCGGCACGGCCCCGCACGCCATGGACTCGAACCCGGTCCTGGTGCGTCTCTTCAAGATGGATCGTGGTGAAGTCGGCGGTGACGTCGGGTGTGATGTAGGTGTTGGGATCGCCCATCTCGTAGACGATCTGCTCTTTCACCGTCGCGAGAGAGACCCGCCCTCCCGACCCTTCATGCTTCGTCACCACGAACGTTCCGTCCGGCGCCGCCTCGATGATGGGGAACCCCACCCCCGCCATGTCCGGCAGCGCCCACCACTCGGCGAGGCAGTTCCCGCCGGAGCACTGGGCGCCACATTCGTTCAAGTGGCCCGCCACCACTCCCGCGGCCAGCCGGTCATGGTCGTTCCAGTCCCAGCCGAACTCGTGGATCAGGGGACCGTACGTCAGAGCCGTGTCCGTCGATCGGCCCGTCACCACCACCTGGGCACCCCGGGAAAGGGCCTCGACGATAGGCCGTGCGCCGATGTACACGTTGGCGCTCTGTACCCTGTCCAGAACGCCGGCCAGGGGCTCCCCGGTTTCCATGTTGGCGAGCTCGTGGCCACTGTCCAGCAGCGTATCGAGCCGGTCCATGAGATCGTCGCCCGTCACGATTCCGATGGCGGAACGCCCCGAAACACCGGCCCGGCGGCCCGCTTCGACCAGGGCCCCTCCACAGCCCACCGGATTCACTCCCCCCGCGTTGGTCACCACCCGGACGCCCTTGTCGGCACAGGCCGGGAAGATCCGCTCCATCAAGGGAATGAAGTCCCGCGCGAAGCCCGCCTCTGGATCCCGGGACCGTTGCTTCTGCATGATGGACATCGTGACTTCAGCCAGGTAGTCCAGCATGAGATAGTCGATGGGGCCTCCTTCGACCTGGCGAACCGGGGCCTCGAGGTCGTCACCCCAGAACCCCTGTCCGCTGGCGACCCGTACGATCTCGCGTCGGCTCATGTGCCCGGCGCCTGCAGTGGGGGCAGCACGAAGGCGCCCAGGTGGGGTCCCGGATTGTTCAGAGCCGTCCGTAGACAGAGCCCGAGGACGGGACGCAATTCCTCGGGGACCAAGACCATGTCCACGAAGCCCCGGGCCGCAGCGAATCGTGCGTCCAACTGGGTGTCGTACTCGGCTCGGACCTCGTCCATCCGCGTCGTGAGATCCTCGTCGGGCACCTTGCCCTCCTGCTTCAGGGCATCCAGCTGCCCGCTGAACAGGGCCATGACGGCGCTCTCTCCCTCCATCACCCCCATACGGCCCGTGGGGAGACTGAGGATGAAGTCGGGGTCGAAGCCCTGTCCTGCCATGGCGTAGTAGCCGGCTCCCGATGCGTGATTCAGGGTCAGCACGAGCTTGGGCACCGTGGCGGTGGCCATGGCCTCGACAAACCGGGCCCCGGCCCGAATGATCCCGCTCTCCTCGGCGTCGGTTCCCACCATGAAGCCCGACACGTCCTGCACGAACAGCAGGGGCCGGCCCTGACGGCTCATGGACTCGATGAAGAACGCGACTTTCTCGGCCGATTCCGTGTAGATGATGCCGCCGAAGCGGGGCGGGCCATCCCGCCGGTCCTTCACCATGCCGCGGTGGTTCGCCATGACCCCTACGGCGACGCCCTCGATCCGGCCCGTCCCACAGATCATCTCGCCGGCGTACTCGGGCTGGAATTCCCCGAAGCTCCCCTCGTCGAGAATCACGTCCAGGACCGCTCTCATGTCGTAGGGTTGCCGGTGGTCCGGGGGGAGGATTCCGTAGAGGTCCCTGGCCGGCCATTCGCCAGGACCGGGGGCCGGGCGGACCCAAGAGCATTGCGGCCGTCGGTGTCGAGGCAAAACTGATGCTGGGACGGACACCCGGCAACATTACGGCCATCCGCCCCCTGAAAGACGGCGTGATTGCCGACTTCACCATTACGGAAAAAATGCTGCAGCATT
>JAHEKK010000647.1 GCA_024638395.1 Gemmatimonadota bacterium
TTTCGAAGCTCGTCGTAGGCTCGACCGGCTGCGACCAGTTCGAGGCCAAGGGGGTCTATTCCGTGGCCTCGGCAGAGGGCATCGCGGCCTCCCGCGACAAGCTCAGGTCTCTCCAGATCCTGGCCGAACAAGGAATCGATCTGCCGGTGACCGGCTTTGCCCGCGATCCCCAGGACGTGGATCAGGTGATCGAGTTGGTGGGTGGACCTCCGCTGATCGTGAAGGTCCTCCAGGGCACCCACGGGCAGGGGGTGGTCCTGGCGGAGACGATGAAAGCCGCCAGGTCGGTCATCGCGGGCTTTCAGCAGATGCAAGCGAGTATTCTGGTCCAGGAGTTCATTCGGGAGGCGGCGGGCCGCGACATACGGGCGTTCGTCGTGGGGAGCCGCGTGGTGGCAGCCATGGAACGAAGGGCTCAGCCGGGGGAGTTCCGGTCGAATCTCCACCGGGGAGGAACCGCGGTCCCAGCGGTCCTGAGTCGCCGGGAACGCAATCTGGCGGTGCGGGCCGCCCGGGCAATGGGCCTGAATGTGGCCGGGGTGGACCTCCTCCGTTCCAGCCGGGGTCCCCTGGTCATCGAGTTGAACTCGTCCCCGGGCCTGGAAGGGATCGAAAACACCACCGGCGTGGACGTGGCTGGAGACATCATCGAATTCATCGAGAACCACTCCCACAACGACGACGAGAACGAAGAGGAGCCGAAATGACGGACACGTGTGCCGCAGTGGCCTGGGTCAGGCGCCGACCGGCTGGATACGAGGGCGCCGCATGCCTCCCTTGATCATCGGTGGCGTGATGGTGGAGCCCGGCCAACGACGCCGCGTCGATCTTCCGGTTGCCCGTTTGCCCACCGGCGCCTGGACTTCGATTCCCCTCGAAGTCATCCGGGGAACCAACGCAGGTCCGACGTGCTGGCTGTCGGGTGCGATCCACGGCGACGAAATCGACGGGGTAGAGATCATCCGCCAGGTGTCGAGGGCTCTGGACCCGATCAAGGTGCGGGGGACCGTGATCGCGGTTCCCATCGTAAACGGGTTCGGCTTCATCTCCGAGTCCCGCTACCTCCCCGACCGGAGAGACCTCAATCGCGCCTTCCCAGGCTCGGAACGTGGGTCTCTCGCCGGCCGGCTGGCCGCCCTGTTCATGCGGGAGGTGGTGGACCATTGCGACTACGGCCTCGACTTCCACTGCGGGTCGGACGACCGGACCAACCTGCCGCAGGTCCGGGCTGATCTCACGGACGAGGAAACCCTGAAGCTGGCCAAGGCCTTCGGAGCGCCGGTGATGATGAACAGCAAGCCGCCCAAGGGATCGCTCCGGGCCGCGGCCGTTCGAAGGAAGAAGAAGGTCCTTCTCTACGAAGGCGGAGAGGCCAGGCGGTTCACGCCCGAGGCGGTCGAGGCGGGCGTACGTGGGTCGCTTCGGGTGCTGGCTGCCCTCGACATCGCCGATTTGGCAAAACCGGCGCCGGACGGCGAATCGGTACTCTGCAAGACCACATGGGTGAGGGCACCGAGGTCCGGCATCTGCCGACTGGACGCGGCCTTGGGTGACGAAGTGGAAAAAGGGCAGTCTCTCGGCGTCATCGGCGACGCATTCGGGGACAGCCGCGTTCGACTGAAAGCCCGAACCAAAGGCATCGTCCTCGGACGGCGACTGAATCCCCTCGTCACCCAGGGGGACGCCGTCGTGCACATCGGGGCGCCCGAGGGCTAGGCAAGCCCTAGGAGCTCGTTCGCTGAACTCCGACGGGTCGCATGAAGTGGGCTGGTTGGAGCTTCGGGTGGATGCGGGAGCACCGTTTCCGAGGGGTCTGCGGGGTCGGGCGGACCTGGTCGAATGACCACTCGTGACGTGCGGGGAGCCCGTTTGGTCAATCGACCCCGCTATGGCCGCTCAATTGACCTTTCGGCGAACATCCAACCCCGGTCCACGCCATTTCGACCACCTCCGGTGAGGTCGATCGTCCACTGGCCCGCACCGCGAGTCACGAGAGGACGATCCACCCGGCCGCAAAACGTCCGGGGGCATTCCAGCTGCAAGGCCCGAGGGCTAACCCGCGCTTCTCCTCGGCGGGCGGCACTGGGGCCACGTTCCGGCTTGGCCCGTATCGGGGTTCTCCGGAAGAGACCGGAGCTCCACTTGCATCCGGTCCGGATCCTCGGACGCGCCGTACGCGAGCATGGCGGCCAGGGTGGCGTTATTGCGCAGGTCGTCGAAGACGATCTTGTCGTAGGTGTCCCGATTGGTGTGCCACGTGTACTGCCTGTAGTCCGGGTAGTTGGACTGCAGCCGGAAGCCCGGTGCGGGTTTGCAGATGAACGACATGTGGTCCGATCCACCGGTCTCGGGGATTCCGGGGATGTCCAACTCGATGTGATGGGTGATCTCTCCCGGAATCGCCTCGAACCACCGGCCGAAGTGCTCGCCGGCTCCGATGAAGCCCTGCATGCGGATGAAGTCGATGCGCCAGGTCCCGTTGTCCTGGTTGAACGCGGCCTGGAGCCCGTCCACGACCTCGGGGTTGTCTGCAGCAAACGCCGTGGACCCGATGAGGCCCTGCTCCTCTCCGCCCCAGTGCCCCACCATGATCGTGCGCCGGGGGTTCGGGTAGGTGGCTTTCAGTATGCGCATGGCCTCCAGCATCATGATCGTGCCCGTGCCGTTGTCCGTGGCGCCCGACGCCCCGTCCCACGAGTCGAGGTGGGCGCTCAGCAGGACGTACTCGTCGGGCAGCTCCGAACCCGGGAT
>JAHEKK010000648.1 GCA_024638395.1 Gemmatimonadota bacterium
AGCCGTCGTAGTGGGTCTCCGTCGCCGGCACGTTGTTCGCGCCCTGCTGCGCTCGGAGCAGGGCGTCGTGGAACTGGATGTCCGGCGGGTGGGGTGGGACCTGGAGGTGGACGACGCCTCCAGCGTCTTCCGGCTTCGAAAGGTCCGGAATGTCAGCAATGCCCAATGGGGTACCCCCTTTGACTGTGGGGGCGGGCGGGCTACCTTGATCCTGCGGTTGCCGCCGGATTAGCCCCCGGTGGATGATGCCTCCGCAAACAGAGCCCTCCGGGAAGCGACGCCCGGGGGGTTTCTGCTTGTGAGGAATCTACGGGATTAATCCGGGGTGGAACAGGCGGGGCAGGGCTTGGCGCGGTTGTCCCACTTCCGGTAGGACCGTAAGACTCGCCCGCTCCCGTCCGTGATCGTCTCGCAGGCGTCCCAATCATCCCACGGCTTGCAGGGGACGAGGCCCCCAACCCTGCCGGTCCCCTTGCAGCGGCCGCAGAAGACGGTATTCCGCTCGGAATCTACTCCGGGTTCCGACACCAGAAGCACAGGGTAGGGCGGGGGAACAGGAAGTTGCCGCAACTGGTGCATCCGTAGGTCACTGCCGGGGGGGTGGGCTGTCCTCCCCCGGCCTCCTCGGCGCCAGCCCTCGCCGCCGGCGGTTCGCGACTCGCCGGTTCGGTGTGTAGTCCGTGGAACAACGTCCCCGCTGGGGGGCCGATCATCCGTTCAACCATTCAGTGATGCTCCCGGTGGTGCTCCTCGAGGATGCGGAGTCGGCGGTCGAGGTTGCCCTGGTTCGTCTCGACCACCGCGCCATCGGCGTCCGTGAAGCGGTTGCCCCGGATCTCCGAGATTTCCCCGTACATGACGACAAGACCCACGATACCAGCCACCATGAGTCCGCTCAATACCGCCAGGAGCCACCCCACCCAGGTCGGCAGCTCCTTCGAAGGGGTTGCGGCCTCTCGAATACGAGCCTCGCGGACTTCCTGGGTGAGGTCGACGATCTCGTCAGCCAGGCGATTCAGCAAGTCCCGCTGATGCTGTTGCTCCATTCGATGCTTGTCGTTTCTCCACTGCGGGTTCCTGCGGCTCGGCTCCACGCGACAGCTCCTTACGCAAACCGCGCACGGCGACGATGGCCCGCACGATGCTCTGGGTGGTAAGAATCTCCTCTGCGATGTCGTGCGCGGTCTGCTCCATCGTTGCCCTCACTTCGGCGCTTCAGCCCAATTCACCCACCACTGGAGTCCGCGGTCGATCAGCTCCCGGTCGCGCTTCGACAGGGTCGCCATGAACCGCTCCCGGTCTTTCTTCGGAATGCTCCCGAGGGGATGGGACCGTCGAATGCTCTGGCCGAGGCCCTTGACGGTGCCCCCAAGCTCGAAGTAGCGAGCCCGCCAGCCCTCGGCCGCCTCCTGGTCGCCCCACTGGAGCGCACGGCGGTAGTAGTAAAGCGCGTTCGCTCTGCGGGTGGGCCGGATGGTGGGGGCCTCTCGCCCCTGGTCCCTCAGCCAGTCGAACGTGAGCCCCCGGGCTTCCCAATACGCGGCCTCTCCCGGATCCGTCTGATACAGGAGAGTCAGGTACAGGAAGGCAGCGGCGGGACCGGAGGGCCTCACGGGTTTCCGGGGCTCGTCGGTGACGATGCCCCTCACGCGGTTGTAGAGGCGATCGAGGCTGAACACTCGCGCGACGTGCTCGCCTCGGTCCCGCACGGGGCGGGCGCGGAAGATGCTGGGCCACGTCGAGAACCCGAGGCCCGTCTCGATGGTCGTCTTGATGAACGGCTCCAGGCTGTTCACCCCCCGCTCGATCGGGGCCCGCACGGCCTCGCCGGCCACATCCTGGGCGTCGGCACGGCCCTCGATGAGGTCCCGGATGTCCTGGGGATAGTCGTGGAAGTTGAACCACTCCAGCGCGTCGGAGAGCGCACCCTCGAAGCGCAGGGAGATGATCGTGCCGTCCGATCGGCGGCCCAGCATGAGGTGGAGCTGACGGCGGCTGCGAGCCAGGAGGCGAGCCTCAAGCTCCTCCTCGTCGTCCAGGGCCCGCATGAACATCTCGTTCCACAGCGTCGCCAGGAGGTAGAGGGCCTGGACCTTCACCGCGAACGTCGCGCCCTTCTTCAGCGCGATGGCGGCCGAACGCCGGCCACGGCCCTTGGTCTGCCCCTCATGGGGGATGTTCTTCAGCATCCGGTAGTAGCGGGGCGCGTTGATCTCGATCCAGGAGTAGAACGGGATCATGCGCCTCCGGAGCCACTGGCCACCGGCGCTGATGTTTCCGTAGTCCCCGACCAGGTCGCGGCCGAGGCGGGCGGCCCTGCGCTTCGGATCCGTGATGGCGTCGATCGCCGTCCGATCGGACGCCGCGTAGATGCCTTCCGTCTCCCCCGCGTTGATGCGATCGAGGAAGTAGCGGTAGGACGCCAGCCGCAGGATGTTCTCACGCCAGTCGGTGAAGCCGCGTACGCCGCTCCAGTAGCGGTCGACGTTCTTCTGGATCCACCCGCCCTTCTCCCCGTCGCTCAGGGCCTTGAAGACGCCCTGCTCGCCCAGCTCCGGGATCTCCGCGATGCGGAGGCCGCTGTTCACCGCGCCCAGCTTCAGAGCCTCGTCGATCTCGTCGATGAGCTTCTTCGGGGCCTTGCCGGACTTCCAGCGCCGGAGGTCCTTCGCGGCCTGGAGGGCGTAGCGCGTGGCGATGCGCGGGTCGTAGGCGAGGGTGATATCCAGGTCGCCGGACATGTT
>JAHEKK010000649.1 GCA_024638395.1 Gemmatimonadota bacterium
GTTCCAGCCCCTTTCCATGGCCGAGGGGGACCGAAGCGAACGGGTCATCGGCATGCGGGTGAGTGCCAACTTCTTCCAGACCTACGGTGCTCGGCCCACATTGGGTCGCGCCTTCCTCCCGGGAACGGAGGACCGTGACCCAGGCGCCCACCCCGTAGCCATCCTCGGCCACGGATACTGGGAGAGTCGCTTCGGGGCCGACCCCGGTGTCGTGGGGAGCACCGTGACCCTCAACGGCCACCCTTTCGAGATCGTCGGCGTGGCTCCTCCGGAGTTCAAGGGTCCGGTCAATTTCGCGGCGCCGCCAATCTTCGTGCCCCTCATGATGCAGCATGTGTTGGAGCCGGGCTACGACCGTATCACCAGCCGGGGCTCCAACAGTTCGACGGCCGTCGCCCGCCTGCGAGACGGCGTCGCCATACCCCAGGCCGAAGAGCGACTGGCGGCCGTGCTGGCCCAACTCAAGGAGGAGTTACCCGACCACTACGACGAGCAGCTGGGGACCACCATCGTGCCCCAGGTCGGCTCGGGTATCCATCCGAGCTTCCGAAGCGCCCAGGTGGGCATGAGCAGCGTAATCATGGCCGTCGTATCCCTGCTGCTCCTGGTTGCCTGCGTAAACGTCGCGAACCTCTTCCTGGCAAGGGCAAGCGAGCGGCGGAGGGAGATGGGTATTCGACTCAGCATCGGGGCCGGAAGAGGGCGAATCATCCGCCAGCTCCTGACTGAGAGCCTGGTGTTCTCCGTCCTGGCCGGGGCCGCCGGGCTGCTCCTGGCCTGGTTGGCCGTGGGCCTTTTGGGGGGCATCCGGCCACCCATGGACGGCCCCTGGGAGTTCACGGTCGGTCTCAACCGAACCGTCATCCTGTTCACGGGTGGAATCTCCATCTTCGCAGGCGTGTTGTTCGGGTTGGCTCCGGCGCTCCAGGCCACCAATCCCGACACGGTCGCTGCGGTGAAAGGTGAAGCTGATCAGGCCGGTGGGCGGTCCCGAGCCAGTCGGGCCCTCGTGGTCGTGCAGATGGCCCTGTCCCTGATCTTGCTGATCAGTTCCGGCCTGTTTCTTCGTAGCCTCCAGGGAGCGACACGGATCGATCCGGGCTTCGACGAGCCGGGCAACCTGGCTCTCCTCTCCATCGACCCGGAGCTACACGGCTACAGCGAGGGGGATTCCAGGGTCTTCCACGACCGGCTGATCGAGAGGGTAGCGGCGTTGCCGGGGGTGGTTTCCGCCAGCGGAGGGGATTGGCTTCCACTGGGTCTGAACACCTCGGACCGGGGCGTCTCCGTTCCCGGCTACGAGTATACCGAGGGCGAGCTTCGCTCCATCCTGTACGGCAACGTGCGGGAGGGGTACGTGGAAACGCTGGGGATGGACCTGGTCGAGGGCCGCACGTTCACGGCTCAGGACGACGAAAGCGGGCCACCGGTGATCATCGTGAACCGTCGCTTCGCAGAGCGCTTCTGGCCCGGTGAATCCGCGCTCGGACGGGTCGTCGAAACGGCGGGCGCGGAGCGAGCGGTAATCGGTGTCGTGGAGACTGGAAAGTCCAGAAGTCTCGGTGAGGATCCGACGGAATTCATGCTGCTGCCCCTCCGCGAGCAATTCTCGCCCCATTTGGCTGTGATGGCCCGCACCGCCGGAGACCCGGGGCCGATTCTCCAGCAGATCCAGGGGATCGTGCGGGAGTTGGACCCCACCATGCCCTTCTTCGATGTGCGGACGATGGAGGATCACATGGGGATCGCCCTCATGCCGGCTCGTCTGGGCGGCGGCGTCCTTGGACTCTTCGGCATCCTTGGGCTCGTCCTGGCCGCGGTGGGCATCTACGGTGTCATGGCCTACTCGGTAGCCCGCCGCACCCGCGAGATCGGAATTCGTGTCGCCCTGGGCGCAGACCGGGGGCGGGTCTTGAACCTTGTCCTCATAGATGGGATGCGTCTGGCGCTCATCGGGACCTTCCTCGGTCTCGTGGGAGCCGCGGCCGCCTCCCGTCTGGTGGGCGGGTTGCTCTACAACGTGAGCGCCCTCGATCCCGCCGCGTTCGTCGGGGTGCCTGCGCTCCTTCTGGCGGTGGCGGCCCTGGCGGTCTACGTGCCGGCTCGGCGGGCGTCGGGCGTCGACCCCATCGGGGCGCTGAAGGCCAACTAGCTGTTCCGATCCGCGGAGGACGGGGGGTGCCCCCCCGCTTCGCTCCCACTTCCCGGTCCAGGCCCCGGGTCGGAGGCCGGCTCGTCGTCATCCGCGGGGCGCGTGTCCGGACCGCCGCGAAAGGGCATCGCGAGCATTTCCGGGAGCGTCGCCCAGTCTTGATAGCGCCTTCCATCCAATCCCAGGGTGATCTCCCGAGGATCTTCGCGCAGACGGAACGTGCGAAACAGCCGGTCCCAGACGGAAAGCAGGCTGGAGTAGTTGGAATCCGTTTCGGGCTGATAGTCCGAGTGGTGGACCCAGTGCATCCATGGCGTGACGATGAGCCACCTGAGAGACCGGTCCACGACCGCCGGGAGCCTGATGTTGCTATGGTGGAAGAGGACGATGGGGAGCACCAGGGTCTCATACACCAGCACCTGCCCGATCGTCAGACCCAAAAGAGGAAGGACAGCCAGCCGGGCCAGACCGGAGAGGAGAATCTCTCCCGTGTGGAAGCGCACGCCTGAGGAGGCGTCGAGTTCTCTGTCCGCGTGGTGCACGGCGTGGAAACGCCAGAGGACGGTAATCCGGTGGTTCATGCGGTGCCAC
>JAHEKK010000062.1 GCA_024638395.1 Gemmatimonadota bacterium
CTCGAACCACATAAGGCGATTTCCGGATGAAGTGAGTCTGGCCCGGTCTCGGATTCTCGATCCCCGCGCTACACTCGGCAAGTCGGAGAAAGGCGGATCCCGAGTGGGGGAGCCGGTGGCGCCGGCCGTCAGACAGGCCGGCCGATCTCCTGATAGACGGCTGCGACCTGAGGATGGGCCATGAGATCCTGCCACGGGGGATGATTCGGCAAGAGGAGCACGGCAGCCATGTGCTGGTCGCGGGCCTCGCGCAGGTGGGCGACGGCAGCGTCGATCTCTCCCAGGCCGGCATGGACGACGGCGAAATCCACTCCCAGTGTGACCCCTTTGTCCCGCTCTCTTCGCTGCTCCAGTCTGGCCAGCATCTCCCGAGCCTCTTCCGTCCGCCCGAGGATGGCGTAGACGTACCCGAGATCCGCGACGCCCTTCAGAGGATCGTTGTGCATGCGATGCAACGCCTCGAAGGCCTCCAGGGCATCGTCCATCCGGCCCTGTCCGGTCCGTATCCAGCCAAGAGTCTCGAGGGCCGATCGGAAGTGGGGGTCGTCATCGAGAATGCCCTGCACGACGGCCTCGGCCTCGTCGGACCGTTCGCACGCCTGGAGGGCGAAGGCGAGGTTGAGCTTCATCATGGGAGACATGGGATCGAGAGCGACGGCCGTCCGCATTTCCTCGAGTGCGCCCTGCCTGTCACCCGTGGCCATGAGGTAGATCGCGTACATGTGGCGGACTCCCGCGGCTCCCGGATTCAGCGAGAGGGCCTTTTGGAAGTGCTCGTACGCGCCTTCGAAGTTCCACCGGCCGAACAGCTCCACCAGGCCCAGAGCCACGTGGGCCTCCCCGAGAGAGGGATCCAGGTCGAGGGCCTTCTCGGCATGGAATCGAGCTTTCGGAAAGCTCTCGTCGAAGGGCACCTGGCCCAGGAAGCCGAAGTAGCCGTAACAGTTGGCCAGGCCGCTGTGTGGAAGTGCGGCGCCGGGATCGATCTCGACGGCTCGTTGGAAGGCCTTGATGGCTTCCCGTGCCCCCTCCGGCGTCCAGCGAGCCCAGTGAAAGAGCCCCTTCAGGTACTCCTTGTGGGCCTCGGGCGACAGGCCCCGGTTGTCGCGATCCACGGGGTCCGACATGGGAGCGACCAACTGGTCGGACAGCGCTGCCACGATGGTGTTCGAGATCTCGTCCTGGGTCGCGAACATGTCGTCCACCGTCCGGTCGTACGTCTCCGAAAACACGTGGTAGCCGTTGGAGGCGTCGAGAAGCTGGGCCGTAATCCTCACCCGGTCGCCCGACCGCCGGACGCTTCCTTCCAGCACATGGGCAACGCCCAGCTCCCGGCCGATTTCGCGGACGTCTACATGCTTCCCCTTGAAGGAGAAGGACGACGTACGGGCGGTGACCTGGAGTCCATTGACTCGGGTGAGAAGATTGATCAGCTCCTCGGTGATTCCGTCGCTGAAGTACTCGTTGTCCTGGTCGGCACTCATGTTCATGAAGGGAAGGACGGCGATGCTGCTGCCTCCGCCGGCCGCCGGGCCGAGGCTCTCCAGGTCGGGGATGGTCAGCCCCTCGTTGCTCAGGGCATGGACGGTGACGGGGGCGGCGACGTTCTTGAGACGGAAGCTCCCCATGTGGCGGGTCTGGATGTGACGCTGGTTCTTGATCTCGTCGAAGACTTTGTCCGATACCAGCACACCACCGGGCACGGAGAGGGACTCGATTCTTGCCGCGACGTTTACGCCGTCACCGAACGCTCCCTCCGAGTCGTGTATGACGTCGCCGATGTGGATCCCGATCCTCACCGGCACGGGTAGCCCACTGGTGAGTTCACGCTGGATGGCGAGGGCGCTTTCCGCGGCACCCAGGGCGCTCGGGAAGACGGACAACGCGCCGTCTCCGTAGAACTGGACCACCAGTCCGCCCCTGGAATCCACTTCTTTGCGTAGAACGCCGCGGAGACGACTCCTGCTGGCCCTGGCCTTGGCTTCGTCCACTTGGAGCAAGGCTGTGTAGCCCACCATGTCGGCGAACATGATCGCGGCAAGCCTGCGGCCCCCGGGGGCAAGCCCCAGGTTCTTCGGCGGGGCGGTCGGGCTTTCCCTGCTCGGCGGCTGCTCCTTCGGTGGGCCGGTGCTCTCCCGTGGGTCGGCCGTCTCGGTGCGGAGGTCGAAAACCCAGGCCAGCACCAGAGCAATGGGGAGCCCCGCCAGCGTAGCGACGACCAATCCTCGCCGCGCCGCCCCCAGTCCCAGAGGGTCCAGTATCAGCTCGGCCGCGCCGAGGAGACCCAAGCCGAAAACGATGTACAGATAGGCGGCCCGGTAGACCTTTCGCCGCTTCAGCTCGGCGGTGAAAGTCCTGAGGGAGGGTGGCGCCATCGAAGAAGGCCGTGGGCTTTATCGATTCGGGGGATGGGACCTGGATCTGGTAGTATGTCGGTTCCAGGAGACGGTCGCATCCCCCGGACTATTCCCAGCGGAACACCCGGGTGGACAGGGCGGTGCAAGCCGCGAAGAAGACGACGAGCGCGAGGGCGCTCACGCCGTTCCACCCGGCTCCGTCCCACACGCCCTCCATCAACGTGACGGCGTGGGTAGTGGGCAACGCGAGAGCGACGACCCGTAAGGGAGCCGAGAGGGCCTCCACGGGGAAGAACAGCCCCGAGATGGCGATCATCGGATAGAGAAGCGCCGCTGCAAGAGGCTGGGCAAACCGCGCCGTGGGGACCAGGCTGGCCAAGACGAATCCCATCGACAGGATGCTCAGCGTGCTCAGGAGGAGGGCCGCGGCGAAGCTCGGAAGGTCCGCGTCCATTGCGCCGGGGAAGACGCGTCTTCCGGCAACGACCAGGAGCGCCAGGCCTGCCATGGTGAAGGCCAGCTTCACGATGACGTGGGCGCCGAGAATGGTGACGGGTGACAACGGTGTTGCCCGGAGGCGCTTGAGGATTCCCCCCTCCCGGTAGATGGAGATGATGGTAACGAGGGAGATCACCGCGCTCACTGCGATGAAGAGCGCCGCGAGGACCGGCACGTTGAAGGGCGCCTGCTCAGCGACCGTGCCGACTTCGCCCGTACCCAGCGCTCGGCCCAGGACCACGAACAACAGGACCGGTATGACGAGGGTGCCGATCACGCCCATGGGCTCGCGCATGAAGACCTTGGTCTCGATCCAGGTCAGTTTCCAGAAGCCCTGAAGCACGATATCAGTCCCGGATTCCGTGGCCGGTGAGCTTGAGAAAGACGTCTTCAAGCGTGGGGATCTCGGTGCGGAAGCCCGTGATGTGGATGCCTTCCTGGGCGATGAAGCGGATCACGTTTGTCACGAAGTCGTCGCCCTCCCCCCGGAGCGTATGGGCCTCTCCTTCGGTGTGTGCCGACCGGATCCCGGAGATGGACTCGAGGCGCTGGGAGATGCCTCCCCCTGCGCCGGTGAAGAACACGCCCCGTTCCGGACAGTGCTTGCGGACGAGTTCTCGTGGCGTGCCCATCTCGATCACGCGGCCGTGCTCGATGATGGCAACGCGGTCGCAGAGACGTTCGGCTTCTTCCATCAGATGGGTCGTGAGCAGCACCGTCTTGCCCCGTCCCCGAATGTCGGTCACGAGTCCCCAGATCGCCCGCCGCGCCTGTGGGTCCAGGCCGGTCGTCAGCTCGTCGAGGAAGACCACCTCGGGATCGTGGATGAGGGCCAACGCGATGAATAGCCGCTGCTTCTGTCCCCCTGAGAGCGACATGAACCTGCTGTTTCGCTTGGACTCGAGGCCCAAGAGGCCCAGGAGCTCGTCAGGGTCGACGACCTGCGGGTAGAGCCTCGCCCATAGATCCATGGCTTCCCAGACCTTGATCCTCTTCTGGAGTTGGGCTTCCTGATGCTGGACTCCGATTCGCCTGCGCAGGGCCGTCTCGTCCCGGCGGGGGTCCAGGCCCAAGACCGAGATGGTGCCCCCGTCCGGTCGCCGAAGGCCCTGCACGCACTCCATGGTCGTGGTCTTGCCGGCTCCGTTGGGGCCGATGAGGCCGAAGATCTCGCCTTCGTTGATCTCGAGAGAGACGTTGTCCACGGCCACGGTGGAGCCATAGGACTTGGCCAGGTTGGCAACCGAGATGACTGGATTCGACGGCATGACAGAAGGTACGAGGACCCTCCTCGTCGCGTTCAATCGTGATCACGGCCCCGACAGACGGCTCCGCCGCAGGAACGTGAACGCGGCGCGGTCTGCCGAGCCTCGTTCCGGACTGGGACGGTTGGCGGAGCCCAGCGGCAGGCGTACTGTGCGTGCCTGATGCCAAGGCCTCATTCCCACATCGGCGCCCGCGGGCTCGTTCGCTCCCATGTGTTCGTCACTGCTTTGTGGGCCGCCGCCTGGGCCGGCCTCACCCCGGTGGAGGGCTTCGCCCAGGAGCTCAGGGACATTCCGGAGACCCTTCTCCGCCAGGTTCTTCCCCAGGCAGAGCGCTTCGACGAGCGGTCCGGTGATCCCCTCGTTTTTCGGGGCTGGGCGATGGGAGCGGAGGGCGAAGTCCTGGTCGGATATGCGTTCCACACCGCGGACGTTCCACCGGAACGCAGGGGCTACAGCGGCCCTGTCGAGACTCTCGTCGGCATGGACCTGCAGGGCCGGATCACGGGGGTCCGCATCACCGACTACTGGGAGTCCATATCCAGCACGATGGGCGATTTCCTTCGCCGACCGGGAGTGCAGGAACAGTTTGCCGGGAAGCACATCAGTGACGGCTTCTCCCCCCGCGACGACGTACGCGCGGTTTCCCGTGCCACGATCAGCACCCGAGGCCTTGCCCTGGGGATTCGCGACGCGGCCCGCCGTGTGGCCAACGCCTACCTCGCCACCTCCATCGAGACCACCGATCCGCTGCGTCCTGTGGAGGACCTCTCCTGGTACGAGCTCCAACAGCGAGGAGTTCTGGTTCCGGTCGTGGTTTCGGGTCGGGGGGACCGTAGTGCGGAGATCACGCTCGCCTACATGGAGAGCGCTGTATTCGCCGAGCGTCTGGTGGGGCCTGATGCGGTCGCGATGGCGGAGCGGTACTGGGCCGATACCGGGCATCAGGATCATGTGTTCTTCTATGGTCTCGACGGCACGGATCTGCAGTTGTTCAGACGGGAGGGATGGTCGGTCATCCAGGACGGTGACACCCTGCCGATTCCGCCGTCGGACTTTCACCCGTTCGGGCTGTCCAGCGGTGGGCTTCTGGTCGATCAACTGATCACCGGCGGTGTCCTCATCGTCGACGGAGTACTCGACGTTGAGCGAGCCTTCCGTTTTCAGTACGACTACCCTCCGACTCCGCCGCCTTATTCTGCTGAGTACCGGACCGAGGCTGCCCGAGCCCGAACCCTCGAGGCGGTGGAGTACGTTCGCCGGGACCCCCCGCCGGACAGCGCCGTGGCCCCTACCCGGGGGGACGGCGACGCCACTACGCCGCCGGCGGGCGGCCAGGTGGAAACCGTTGCTTCCCAGGCGGAGTTGGGGAACCCGACATCGGACCCGGGCGATCCGGCTTCGAGCGCTCGAGAAGGGGTTCGGCCGCCAGAGGACGCCGCCGCAACGCCGTCGGCCGGGGCGGATTCCGCCCCGGTCACGGATGCGCCCGGCCCCGGTGCGCCGGCCGAGACGCCCTCACAGGCGGAGACTGCCCAACCGGGCGGAGAGAGCACGCCTGCCGTAGCGGATCAGGCGAGGCCCCTGGCGCCTTCGCCCCTGGAACTGCCCGCGGACCTGTTCAAGGACAGGGACGAAGGGTCCTTGCTCGCCGATGCGCTGGCCACGACGAGGTGGGGTCGCTTCATGGCCCTGGTGGGTCTGCTCACGTTGGCCCTGGTGGCCTTCCTGACCAAGCACGAGGCCCTCCGCTGGGTGGTCCTGGGGATCACGTTCCTCTACCTGGGCTTCGTCGATGGCGGGTTCTTGTCCGTTTCACATGTGACGGCCGCCATCGCCGTCGGGCCCGGGGTCTTCGTGACTGATCTGCCCCTTCTCGCCATGGTGTCGTTCACCGTGGTGACGACCTTGGTGTGGGGCCGTGTGTTCTGCGGCTATCTGTGTCCCTTCGGCGCTCTCCAGGACTTCCTCACCCTGCTGGTGCCGGAGAGTCTGCAACGGGTTCCCGGAAGCCGGGCCCACAGGAGGGGCTTGTGGGTGAAGTACGGCGTTCTCGTGATACTGATTGGCGCCACCGCCGCCGGGCTGCGCCTTCCCCTCTACGCGTACGTCGAGCCCTTCGGAACCGTTTTCTTCTTCTCGACCTCTGCGGTGCTTTGGGGAATCGCCGTCGCCGTTCTCGCGGCGTCGGCCGTGATCCCCCGTTTCTATTGCCGTTACCTATGCCCTCTGGGGGCGGCACTGGCGGTGGGCTCCGTCCTGGCGCCGAGCCGCATCCGGCGCGTGGAACACTGCGATCACTGCAAAGTCTGCGAACAACATTGCCCCACCGGAGCCATCGTCGGACCGGAGATCGACTTCAAGGAATGCGTCCGCTGCAGTGACTGTGAAGTGAAGCTTCGCGAGGAGGCGGGCGTTTGCCGCCACCCGATTGAGGAGGTTCGGGCACGCCTGGTACCGCTGCGAGTCCCGGCCACGGGGGCCGTGGAGTGAGCCCCGGTCCTCTGAACCGCCGCGGCGCCCTTAGAGTCCTCGGCGCGGCGGGGGCGTCCATGGCCATGGGCGGCGCATTGTTGTTCGAACTTGTGCGCCGAGGACGACTCCACCGGGTGCGCCGCACCGAGGGGCGCATGGGAACGTTGGTCACGGTCGAAGTCGTCCATGAGGACCCCTCTGCCGCCCGTGCCGCCGTGGAGGACGCCTTCGCGACGATCGACTCCCTGGAAAGTGTCCTCAGCCGGCACGACGAGACGAGCGTAGTCTCGCGGCTGAACCGTGAGGGCCGCGTTCCCAGCCCGCCATTGTCGCTCAGGGAGGTGCTGGCTACGGCACAGCGATTGTCCCACAGCACGCAAGGGGCCTTCGATGTCACCATGGCGCCCCTCCTGGCACTCCATGCCCACGCCTATCAGGTCGAAGAACGCGAGCCTCGGCCGGAAGAGATCCGCAGGGCTCTCGCTCTTGTGGGATTCGAGGCTCTCCACGTTGCCCGGGATGCCGTGGTGCTGGACCGACCCGGAATGGCGGTGACCCTGGACGGCATCGCGAAGGGCTACGTGGTCGACAGGGTGATCGAGGAGCTTCGTGCCGCGGGTATCGAAGACGTCATCGTCGATGCCGGGGGCGACATCGGCGCCGCCGGTTCCGGTCCCGAGGGGTACGGCTGGCCGGTGGGCGTACAGGCGCCGCCGGGGCTGGGGGTGGAGTCGGTCGGAGTGAGGCTCCAGGGCGGTGGGGTCGCCACGTCGGGTGACTATATGCAGTCGTTTACCCAGGATCGCCGGGCCCACCATATCATCGACCCCCGAACCGGATGGTCTTCTGCCGCCACGGCCGCGGTATCCGTTCGGGCCAGCACGGCGATGTGGGCCGACGCACTCTCCACGGCGGCCATGGTGCTGGGACCGGAGGAGGCCCGCTCAACCCTCGAGGCCCTGCCGGGTGTGGACGCCATGCTGGTCGGCAAGAAGGGGGAGATCCGGACGACGTCGGGCTGGTCCGGCGAGAGGGGCTAGGAGCGCCCCCCGTCCACCGAGAGGATCTGGCCGCTGATCCAACCGGCGTCGGGACCGCTGAGAAACGCCACGGCCGCCGCGATGTCTTCGGAAGTGCCGAGTCGGCGAGTATGGATGCCCTCGACGAGGCGGGCCTGCCCCTCGGGCCCGTACGCCTCCCACTGCCGCCGGGTGCTGGGGTTGGACAGGACGAATCCCGGGGCGACGGCGTTGACGGTGACTCCGTGGGGCCCGAACTCCTGGGATAGTTGTCGGGTCAGCCCGACGAGGGCGTGTTTGGAAGCGGTGTAGGCCTGGATGCCCGTGAGGCTCGGGCGGAGACCCGCGCCCGAGGCGATGAAGACGATGCGGCCCCAACCCCTCGCGCACATGTGGGGCGCAGTGGCCTGGGCCAGCCAGAACGCGCTGTCCACGTTGGCCTCGAAAACCGTCCGCCAATCATCCTCAGACACCTCCTGAATCGGACGGCCGACCTGCCCACGCACGCCCCCCGCCGCGTTGACCAGAATGTCCGGCGGGCCGGAGGCAGCTTCGACGGTACGGACGAGCCCATGGACGGCGTCGCGGTCCGCCAGGTCCGCGACGTGGAGCGTGGTCCCGGATCGGTCCCAACCGTGGCGAAGCCCATCACCGTCGACGTCGGTAGCGTGGACCGTCGCGCCGCCGTCTTCCAGGGTGAGAGCGATCGACCGGCCTATCCCCTGGGCGGCGCCCGTTACCAACGCGATTCTGTGTTCGAATGCCCGGATCATGAGAACTGTTCGGGAACGGGATTGGACGCACCTTCGAGTTGAATGAGGCCCATGGCCGGGCTCGTGGCAATGACGTCCCCGAGAGATACCGCGTCCATCTCTTCGAGGAACGCGGCCAGGCCGCGTCGAAGCGCGCTGGCGAGGCCGCACCCGCCGGTCAGGACGCAGGTCCGGTCGCCATGGCGGAAGCACCGCACCAGGTCCAGGTGCGGCTCCATGGCCCGGATCACGTCCCCGATCCGGATTTCCTCCGGAGGGAGGGCCAGCGACACGCCGCCGGATCGCCCGCGCCGGGTATCGACGAAGCCTGCGGCTTCCAGCTCTTGAATCACCTTTTGCAGGTGTGTATAGGAGAGCCGGTGGACCGCGGCGATGGTTCGAGCGGGAATCCGGGCCGGAGCGGCGCCCCCGAGAAGGAGAAGGACTCGAAGGCCGAAGTCGGTTCGGTCGTTGAGTTGCATGCGTCTCCCGTCGTTCGAAGGAGGCCAGGGACCGGGAGTTGGACCGGGAGTCGTCTCCGGCCTCTTGCGTGCCCTCTCACTCTCTCTTCAAAATAGGACTGACAGAGTCCAAATTTATGCGCGCGCTGGGAAGCCGCGCCATCCCGGCTTCGAACGGCCCGTAGCCGGGATGCCCCGAAGATGCCGTCTTCAGCGATGTCCCTCTCCCCGCGTCGGCCCTCGATCATCAATCCAGGCAAGGTCGTCTGGGTGGCAGTCTTCCTCGCCGCGGCGGGTGCCGTCGTGGCCTGCGCGGGAAGCGCGTTCCCCGACGTGCCGGCGCGACCGCCAGCCGAGGCTGAAGACCCCGCATCGGGCCAGGTCCCGGCGGGTACAGCGGCAGGGGAAGCTGACGCCTATGGTGGTGAGGCGCCCCCACCAGCCATCGACCCCGTGCGCGTACTGGAGGAGCGCGTAGCAAGCGGGGCGGTCGAGTTGACCTGGGATTCCGTCCGGGGGTATCTACCCACGGTCCTGGAGGCCCTCGAGATCCCCGTGTGGTCCCAGACGCTGGTCTTTTCGCGCACCAGCTTCCAGACCGACCGGATCGCCCCCTGGGCGCCGAGGGCCCTGTACTTCAACGACGAGGTCTATCTGGGCTGGACGCAAGAGGGGCCCATGATGGAGCTCGTATCCATGACCCCCCAGGACGGGGCCCGGTTCTACAGCGTGGTTCAACAGCCCAATCGTCCTCCGAGGTTCAACCGCGAAGGCGATACCTGCCTGTTGTGCCACGAGTCCAGGATTACGGAGGGCGTCCCCGGACTCATCATGCGCTCGACCCTTACGGACCGCCTTGGCTACCCCGTTGCCGCGTTCCACACGGGGTCCACCCGGGATCAGACCCCGTTCGAAGCACGCTGGGGTGGCTGGTACGTGACGGGGACGCACGGGGAAGCCAGCCATGCGGGCAACCTCCGCTCCACGGAGCTGTACGAAGACATCATCTTTCCCGACCGGCACGCTGCCGAATTGGACAAGAGGGCCGGGGCCAACCAATCGAGCCTGAGCCAGTATTTCGACGTCTCTCCCTACCTGACGCCTCACAGCGATCTGGTCGCTCTCATGGTTCTGGCCCATCAGGTCCGGGTCCACAACCTCATGGAGCTCGTGCGCTCCAAAGGCTCGACCGCGGGCGGGTCGTCCACGATCCAGCGGGCGGGGGCCCGATACCGGCCCATCACCCAACCCGCCGCCGGATCCTCCCTCGACCGTTTGATGCGCGCCATCCTTTTTGCCGATGAGGTCGATCTGGAGGGGCCGGTGGCCGGGACGTCGGAGTTCACCCGTGAATTCCCACGGCTGGGTCCCCTTGATCAGGCCGGTCGCACCCTGCGAGAGTTCGACCTCACGACCCGATTGTTCCGCTACCCGGTCAGCTACCTCATCTATACGCCCTCTTTCGACGCGTTGCCCCGGTTCGCCCGCGACTATGTCTACGACGGCATCCTGGAGGCGTTGACGCTCGATCGGCTCCCCGACGCCTTCGCTCACCTGACGGCGTCGGACCGCACGGCGGCCCTCGAGATCGTCAGCCAGACCAAACCCGAATTCGCGCGGCGGTCGGGCACCGCACCCGGCCGGTAGCCGGCCGTCCACCGTCGTTCAGGACCATGCACGTCTCCACGCTCAACTGGCGTCAGTTGGAGGGAATCTTCGCGGGGGAGGATCGTGCCGTGTTGCCCCTGGGCAGCACTGAACAGCACGCCGGGCTCAGCCTCTCCACGGACTCGATCCTCGCGGAGCGGATGGCCGTGGAGGCCGCCGAGCCCCTGGGGGTGCCCGTCTTCCCCGCGGTGCCCTACGGGATCTCGCCCTACTTCACCGGCTACCCGGGGACCGTATCCCTCTCCGTCGAAACCTACGTGCGACTCATCGGTGACATTCTCGACAATCTCGCCCGCATGGGCGCCCGCCGGATTCTTCTGGTC
>JAHEKK010000650.1 GCA_024638395.1 Gemmatimonadota bacterium
GTCCAGGGCTCCCCGGGATGAACCTGCGGTCAGGGCCGAACCCCGACCCATCCCTCCGGGATTACCTGCAGCGCCGGGCGAATACGACCTGGCCGCCGAGGTCATCCACTACGATCTGGAGTTGGCCCTGGGCAGCCCGGATATCGTGGCCCGGGCACGGGTCACGGTGGCGGGGGGTGGCTCCCCGGGCGTCCCCTTCGACTTCACCGGACTCCTCGTGACCTCCGTCGCCGTCGACGGGCGTCCGGTCGATTTCGTCCATGACCGGGGGAAGCTCACCGTCCCGCTGGGAGGGGGCCAAGACACGGTAACGGTCGACATCCGATACACGGGCACGCCCGACGACGGGCTCATCATCCGCGCCAACAGCCGAGGGCGCCCCTCCGCCTTCGTCGACAATTGGCCAAACCGGACGCGGTTCTGGCTCCCCAGCATCGACCATCCCGCCGACAAGGCCACCGCCGCCTTCACGGTCCACGCCCCCGGCGAATGGGAAGTGGTGGCCAACGGACGTATGGTGGACGATCCCGTGCCAACACCGGCGGGCGCTCTCGGAAGCCGTCCCGGCATGCGGACCTGGCGCTGGGAAACCATGGTGCCTCAGCCCACCTATACCCTCGTGGTGGGCGCCACGGACTTCCACATCGAATCCGTCGGCCGCGCCGCCTGCGGGCTCTCCCCGGTGACGCCGGATCAGGACGGCTGCATCGATGTGACGTTCTGGGCCTACGACGAGGACGTCCAATTCTCCCGCCGGGTCTTCGGCCGTTCCGATCAGATGGTGGACTACTTCGCCGGCCGGTTCGGTCCGTACCCCTTCGAGAAGCTCGCCCACGTTCAATCCGCCACCCGTTTCGGAGGCATGGAGAACTCGTCGGCCATCTTCTATTCGGAGGAGGCGATCACCACCGAGACCCTGAGTGAGGGCACCGTCTCCCATGAGGTGGCGCACCAGTGGTTCGGGGATTCCGCGACCCAGTCGGAGTGGAGCCACCTTTGGCTCTCGGAGGGCTTCGCGACCTACTTCGGCAACCAGTTCTTCGAAGAGGCGGATGGTCAGGAGGCCTTCCGCCGCCGAATGGAGGATACTCGCCGGTCCTACCTGTCGTCCGCAGTGACCGACGAGCCCATCGTCTCCGAGGCGCCCCCCTCGAACCTCTTCCAGCTCCTGAACGCCAACAACTACGAAAAGGGAGGCTGGATCCTCCACATGCTGCGGGGCCTGCTCGGAGACGACGCGTTCTTCGCCGGCGTACGGTCCTACTACACCCGGTACGCGCTGTCCAACGCGACCACCGACGACTTCATACAGGTGCTGGAAGGCACTTCCGGCCGGCCACTTCAGTGGTTCTTCGACCAGTGGCTTCTCGCGCCTGGGTATCCCACGCTGGATGTGGAGTGGCAATGGGACGAGGGGGCCGGATCGGTGCGAGTCGACGTCCGGCAGATCCAGCGGGTCGACTGGCCCACGTTTCGCATTCCGACTTCGATCCGGATCGTCACCGGGGGCACTGCGACGGACACCGATATCGAGATCACCGAACGGGAGTTTTCAGTCCATTTGCCTACTCCCGCGCGACCGGACCGGGTGATCGTGGATCCGGAGGGGTGGATCCTGAAGGGGAATGCCTCCCGGTAGGGGACCGGGCCGTCACTGGGCCGCCGGGCAGGGGAGCCTGGCGGCCGGGTCTCACCGGCCTGGGGCGGAGCACCGGAAAAAACCCGTCATCCCCCGGGGCAGAACTTCACCGGTGCCTGGAGGGGCCCGGGGGCAGCCTCTGGGCGGGCGGGGAGCGCCAGACTTCTCCAGCCCCGAGCCGGCGTGTAGTATTGGCCCTGCCCCACACAGCGCTTTCCCTCTTTCAAGGAGCCCGACTGCGTGGCCGCTCCCCACCTGGCGTTCGAGCGCGACATCGTCGAGATCGAAGCCCAGATCACGAAGCTGAAGGACGTCGCGGCAAAGCGGGGGCTGGACGTCTCGGACGAGCTTCGGGTTCTGACCGCGAAGCTGGAGGTGCTACGGGAAGAGACGTACCACAATCTGGACCCCATCGAACAGGTCCAGGTGGCCCGGCATCCGAGGCGCCCCTACACACTGGACTACGTCGACGCGGTCTTCACCGACTGGATGGAGCTTCGGGGGGACCGCCAGTTCCGGGAAGACGAAGCCATTGTCGGGGGATGGGCGAGGCTGGAGGACCGCACCATCATGCTCATCGGCCATCAGAAGGGTCGGGACATGAAGGAGAATCTGCGGCGCAACTTCGGGATGCCCCATCCCGAGGGCTACCGAAAGTCTCTCCGGCTCATGCGCCTGGCCGAGAAGTTCCGGCGGCCCGTGGTGACCTTGATCGACACGCCCGGAGCCTACCCGGGGTTGGGCGCCGAGGAGCGCGGCCAGGCGGAAGCCATCGCCACGAACCTTCGAGAGATGGCCCGGCTTCGGGTGCCCACGATCTCCCTCGTGATCGGTGAAGGCGGCTCTGGAGGCGCGTTGGCCCTGGGTGTGACCGACCGCATCCTCATGCTGGAACATTCAATCTACTCCGTCATATCTCCGGAAGGCTGTGCCGCCATCCTGTGGCGCTCGGCAGACCACAGGGATCAAGCCGCCAGGGCCCTGCGCCTCACCTCGACCAATCTCCTGGACCTCGGCGTCGTGGACGAAGTGATCCCCGAGCCTCCGGGGGGCGCCCACGCCGACTGGTTGGCTACGGCCGACTCCGTG
>JAHEKK010000651.1 GCA_024638395.1 Gemmatimonadota bacterium
GGGAGAACGGCCTTTTCGTACGGTTCGAGCCGGAAAGCGGCGACGAAGAGGGCCCGCCGGCCTGGTCGGGCATGACCACGGTCCTGAGCCCTTCGGGCACGGACCTCACGAAGAGCGACTTCATCGAGTTCTACGTCCGCGACGGCGATTTTCTGACCCTGATCTTCGATCTCGGCGTCGTCAGCGAGGACGCTTTCTTCGTAAGCGAGGGCGGTAACCTCAACGGCACCAAAGAGGGTTCCGGTGTTCCCTGGGGATTGGGCATCCTCGATCAGGAGGCCAACCCGAGACTGGGTGAGGTCTGGGGGAACGCCAGCGACTCCAGAGGCGTGTGGGATGAAACCTGCTCCAGCGAGCGCGCTCGGGTATATCGGCTGGGCGACCCGCGGGCCAACTGCACCCGCGGAAATGGCCGGCCCGATTCCGAGGACCTCGACGAGGACGGGAATCTGGA
Organism: Gemmatimonadota bacterium; assembly: GCA_024638395.1. Lineage (GTDB taxonomy): Bacteria > Gemmatimonadota > Gemmatimonadetes > Longimicrobiales > Gaopeijiaceae > JAHEKK01. Next base: position 455 of record JAHEKK010000651.1, read on the forward strand.
CACGCTGGAGCGGTACCGGCGCTACGTCGTGCCTCTGGATGGTACGTCGCCGTACCTGGTCCGGGACCGGCCCGAAACCGGTACACAATTCCGCCTCTACCGCATCCCGATACGCGATCCGGGAGCCACCGATGTGGGTGGGACGATCGGCGAAGCGGAGCTGCGGTCGGTGCGCCACCTACGCCTGACGGTGGCCGGACAGCGGCGCGACAACTTCGTCCTCACTCGGGCCTCCATCATCGGGTCGCGCTGGATCAAGCGGTCTCTGACCGGCGTTCTCGCGGGTCTTGGCGGGGACACCGTCTCGATGCTGGGCCGGGTCGAGGTGGGGCCGGTGTCTCGGCTGACCGTAGGGTCTTCGTACACGTCGCCGCCGGGCGTGCTCGAGGAGCTGGACGATCCGACGTCGGCGTTCGGGGGGCAGGGAATCGAGTTCAACGAGCGCTCCCTGAGTCTCCAGTTCCAGGACCTGGCCCCCGGGGAGCGGGTCGAAGTCTACAACCGCTTTCCCCAGCGGCCTCGAGACTTCCTGTCGTACCGGGAGGCGCGGCTATGGGTGTCCGCTCCACGAGGGGACTTCGGCCTCTTCGTGCCCAACTACTTCTTCGTGAAGGTGGGGACGGACGACAGCAACTTCTATCTGTATCGGACTCGCCTGCAGCCGGCGTCAAGCCCAGACGTGGTCATCGAGGAGGACTGGCTTCCGGAGGTGGTGGTCGATTTCGACGAATGGCTCGACCTGCGGCGACGGGCTGAGGAGACCTTCGTCTCGAACCCCAGGCTCCCTGGGGATCCTCCCCTGGTACTCTGGTCGGCCGACTCGACCTACGCCATCTCCCTGGGCGACCGGGGTCGTGCCCCGAGCCTTGCCGCGGTGCGGGAGATCAGTCTAGGCGTCCTCAATGAAAGCGGGATCCCCGCTTCCGGAGAGATATGGGTGGACGAGCTGCGGCTCGGGCGGGGAATCCGGGAGACGGGCGTCGCCTCGGCCGTGGACGTGGAGGTCGTAGGCGGGGACTTCCTGAGAGCACACGTGGCCTACCGGAACCGGGGCGGATTCTTCCGGCAGCTCCAGGGTGCACCCTCGTTCCAGGACGACCGGTCGTTGAACGTGCAGACCACCCTCGAGATGGGTCTGTTCACGCCTGAATCGTGGCGGCTGAGAGCTCCCGTGTCCATCAGCCACGAATCCGAGGACCGGGCGCCCCTCTTCCTGTCCCAGAGCGACGTCCGTGCCGATCGGCTCCCCGGCCTCCGGAACCCCAGCTTCGGCCGCACCCGGGTGGACGTCGCCCTGCAACGGGAGTCGGCCGACGAGGGGGGAAGGGTCAGCAGGATCCTGGATGGACTCAGCCTGCGGGCAGGGTGGGTGCGGTCTGACCTTCGGACCATCACGACCGAAGGCGAAGGCGACGGCACAGACGCATTCGTAGGGTACCGGGCGACTCCCGCCCCTCAGCACGTTGCCGTGTTTCCTGGCGCCCTCGGCCGGCTTGTGCGCTGGATGTTGCCGGCCTTCCTCGAGGAGCGGGTAGCGGGGGCCCGGCTTCGTTGGACTCCGGAGACCCTGCGTCTCGAGGGTGAATTCCTCGAGCGTGAGCTTACGACCTTCCGGTACGATCAGATCATCCGACTTCCGTCGGACTCCAATGTGGAACCCACCGAGGCACCTCGGAGAGTGTTCACGACGGTGGCCAGCCTCGGCGTCCGCCCCTTCGAGTCCCTTCGTGGGGAAGTCGATTTCGTCTCGGGACGGGATCTCCTACGCCCCGACGAGACCACCGAAGATGCCCGGACCCAGGTCCTGCTTGCCGGCGAGAGGCGTCGACTGGCCGGCTTGGACCTGGGGTGGGAGGTCGATCGGAGAGTTCAGACCCGGGTCTCGTTCCAGCCCCGACTGAGGGAGTGGGCGCGAACCGCCGTGCAGGTAACCACGATCTACTATGGGCAGCAGAACCCGGACCTGGTGGAGGTCCTTCCCGATTCGTCCCTGGCCCTCCAACGCAACGTGGACGGGCAACGCAATCTCACGGCGTCCGTGACCGTCGACCCCTCGAGGGTCTTCGTCGACCCGGTATCGCGGCCGGGAATCTCGGGATGGTGGGCCCGCTCCTTCCAGCCCATCACCGTAACGTACAGCGACGGTGTGACCTCGCGGTTCAATCGTCGGACGGTGGATCCCGGCAGGGTGTATCAGCTCGGATGGGGAGGGCGTGAGTCCTTCCTACGGATCGGAAACGATTCGGCGTCCACCCTGAGCGAGCGCGACCGA
>JAHEKK010000063.1:0-3928 GCA_024638395.1 Gemmatimonadota bacterium
CGTACGGACTTGCCGGTCCGTAGTACGTGTTCCAATCCGGGCATGATCAGCCGACCAACGTGATGCCGCCCTTGGCCATCAACAGGGAGTCCCCCTTGACCTGGGTCATCGCAGCTTTGAGTTCTGCCATCGCTTTGCCCTCGATCTTCACCATGGTGGCCTTCAGTTCGCCCATCGTCTTTCCTTCGATGGAGACCTTGGTTCCGGTGATCGTGATGCCGGACTGGTCCATCTTGATGGTGTTGCCACCGACCTTCAACTCGATGGAATTCGCCGAGAGCTTGTAGTCGTTGGACACGTCGTTGCTGTAGTTGCTGGAGACGCTCACGTCGTAGTCGACCGCGACTTCGAGGGTTCGGTTCCCGGCCACGCCGATTCGCTGGTCGTTCTTCACATCGACCTGCTGATCGTTCGAAACCTCGACCGTGTCGTCGTTCCCCACCTTCAGGATGCGGTCGTGCTCGACGGTGATCCACCGGTCGTTGTCCACCGTGAGCTTGGAGTCGTTTTCCACCTCTACGGTGAGGTCCTTCTCTGCGTGGAGGAAGACCTCCTCTTCCCCCTTCTTGTCCTCGAAGCGAAGCTCGTTGGCCAGGTCGGTGCTACCCTCCTTGGAACTCCGGGTGATCAGCCCACTCTGCGTCGGACTGGCCCCGAAGGGAGGCATCATCTGCGCGTTGTAGACCCCCCCCGTAACCAGCGGCCGGTCCGGATTGCCCTCCAGGAACTCCACGACCACTTCTTGGCCCACCCTGGGGATCTGAATCGCACCCCACTTGTTGCCGGCCCACGTGGAAGCCACACGGATCCAGCAGGAGCTTTCCCCGTCGTCCGGGCTTTCCCTATCCCAGTGGAACCGGACCTTGATCCGCCCGTACTTGTCGGCGTAGATCTCCTCTTTCGACGGTCCGACCACAACCGCGGTCTGTGCCCCTTGGACCGTGGGTCGCGGAGTCGTCCGCGGCGGACGGTAGGGGGTAGCGTACGGGATGGCCATGAAAGCATTTCGGTAGTCGAATCCACCGCTTTCACTCGTCCGATACTCTTGTTTTCCGCTCTGGTGCGTAACTTCGAGGACGAGGTACTCGCCGTCGTGCTCTTGCGAATCGATGAGGTTGAACCGAAAGCCGGGCACAACTCCCAGAGAGTTTCCGTTCCCCTTCAGCGTGGCGGCTCGGGCCTCCTCCGCCTCGAGCCGGATTTCGCTCAGGCGCGTTCCGTCGCCGCTCTCGCGATACCCGCCAGGATAGTCGTAGTGCTCACCTACACCGTTACCCGCAACGGTCGCGGCAAGATTGGCTTTCGGTGTCTCGAAGTGGTAGTCGTCCAAGGTCGATGCACCGGTATAGATCGCGGATTCGAGCGAAATGCCATCCACGATACCCTCGGTAACGGCCCGATTCGCCGCTTCGACGAACGGAATGTCGGCCTGTAGCGGACTGGTCTCCAAAGCGCCCTGATGGTCTGCAAGCACGAGCCGGTGGGCATCCTTCGAGTGCTCGAAGAAGTAGAAGACCCCTTCCTCCTCCATCAGTCTGGAGAGGAAATCCAAGTCCGATTCCCGGTACTGAACCGTGAATTCTCGGGTCGGAAAGCTGCCCTTGAGGTCCATTCTGAAATCCGAGTACCCGCGGTCGTCGAAGACCTTCTCGATGATTTCGACAAGGGTCATTTGCTGGAAGATGCGGCAATCCCGATATAGCGAGAGGAACCACAACCAAGGCGAAATGTCTGCGCGATAGGCAAAGAACTCGTCCTCACGGCCCAGGCTCGTCCAGGTTCGCACGAGCCCATGGATGAAGCGCTCCTTCCCATCCTTCTGAAGGTCGACCGTGATGGTGAGTGGTTTCTCCAGCAGGTCTTCCGCAGCGATGGGCTTCGTGGCCAAGAGCTCCAAGCTGAAGGAGAACGGGACCGACATGGCCTCCCGCCCCGTGAAACGCCGAAGCAGCAGCGCATCCTTGCCGAGCGGGCCGTCCACCCGCATCGGCCGGTTATCCTGATTCGGCGCCATCAGTAGCGCCGAGAAGCGGGTGACCGACCCGCCGACCCAACCAAGCAGTCAGCACGCCCGCTCATGCCTGAGCCGTCACGGCCACGGCGGACTCTGCCTGGTACGCGAAGTCGCCGCTTTCGTCCAACGTAACCTGGATGCGGTCTAGATCGACTCCGTCGGCCAGGCTGGTCAGGAGCATACGCGACAACGCGGGTAGCATCGTATTGGTGAGGATGTTGTCAATGTTCCGGGCTCCGCTCTCCACCTCGGTGCAGCGCTCCGCAATGGCATCGACAGCCTCCTCCGCCAGGCCGAGCGCGATACCATGTACGGCCTTCAGCCGGCGCTGGATCTTGCCCAGTTTCAGGCCGATGATCGTCTTGAGCACCTCGTCGCGCACAGGAAAGTAGGGGATGACGACGGTTCTTCCCATGAAGGCCGGCTTGAACTGTCTATCGAGTTCCGGTTTCAACGCCTTTCCCAGCCCCGACTCGTCCGGCATGGTCTCCGGATCGGCCGTCAAGGTCATGATGGTTTCGGTCCCGGCATTCGTCGTAAGGACGATGATACAGTTCCGGAAGTTGATCTGACGTCCTTCCCCATCTTCCATGACACCCTTGTCGAAGACCTGAAAGAAGAGCTCCAACACGTCCGGATGTGCCTTCTCGATCTCGTCGAGTAGGACCACGGAGTACGGCCGCCGCCGCACAGCCTCCGTAAGGACGCCTCCCTCTCCATAACCCACGTATCCGGGCGGGGACCCCTTGAGACTGGATACCGTATGGGGCTCTTGAAACTCGGACATGTTGATCGTGATCAGGTTCCGCTCGCCCCCATACAAGAGATCCGACAGGGCCAGGGCCGTTTCCGTTTTGCCCACACCGGAGGGGCCCACGAGCATGAAGACCCCGACCGGCTTGTCGGGATCCTCGATTCCCGCCTTTGAGGTCCGAATCCTGCGACTGATCATCTCCAGCGCATGGTCCTGTCCGATCACGCGCTCACCGAGCAGTGCCTCCATCGAAAGGGCCGTGTTCAAGTCGTCTCTGAGCATCTTGCCAACGGGGATTCCCGTCCATCCGGAGATGACTTCGCCGACCAGCCCGGCATCTACGGTCACGGGCACCAGCGGCGTCTGGCCTTGGATTTCCTCGAGGCTCTCCGTGAGGTCCGCCAACCGGTTTCGCAGCACGCCGGGGTCCGTGGCTCCTCCGCCACCGTCGCTACCCCCCACTGGTGAGGCGTCACCACCTCCACCTGACGGCGCCACCTCTTTCTCTCCGCCATCGGAGGCTCCGCTTGACGTGGGCTCACCGTCCGTGGCCGGAGACCCGCCATTTGTCTGCACGCCATTGGATCCCCGGGTGCCCAGGGCGAGTTCCTCCAGTCGCTCACGGATCCCACGGACCTCCTGTACGAGTTCCCTTTCTTCAGACCAGCGCCCCTCGAGTGCGGCGAGGCGGGCCTCGGTCTCCTCCCGGGCCGCGGCGATCCCCTCGAGTCGGGTCGAGTGGTCGACGCCGATCGCCACTTCCCTTCTCAAGACCCGCTCTTGGACAGCCAGGTCCGCGAGACGCCGCTGGGCATCTTCGATCTGAGGAGGCGTCGCATTTTGCCCCAGAGACAGCCGTGCGCACGCGGTGTCGAGCACGCTCACGGCCTTGTCGGGAAGTTGTCGATCAGACAGGTATCGATGGGAGAGTCGGACCGCGGCGTCCACGGCGTCGTCGAGGATGCGCACTCCATGATGTGTTTCCAGCGCCGGCACGATTCCCCTCATCATGACCAGACACTGGTCCTCGACCGGTTCTTCGACCTTGATCAACTGGAATCGGCGCGCCAAGGCCGGATCCTTCTCAAAGTACTTCTTGTATTCCGACCAGGTCGTTGCGGCAATCGTTCGCAACTCCCCCCGGGCCAGGGCGGGCTTGA
>JAHEKK010000063.1:3938-10780 GCA_024638395.1 Gemmatimonadota bacterium
GGCCGCGCCGCCCGCTCCAATCATGGTATGCGCTTCGTCGATGAAGAGGATGATGGGGGTGGGCGAGGCCTTGACCTCTTCAATGAGCCCCTTCAGCCGATTCTCGAACTCACCTTTTACACCGGCCCCGGCTTGTAGCAAAGCCAGATCCAGCGACCGGAGAGTCACGTTTCTCAGAACGGGGGGGACATCTCCTTCGGCAATCCGTGACGCGAAGCCCTCCACGACTGCGGTCTTTCCTACTCCCGCTTCACCGACCAGAATCGGATTGTTTTGTCTGCGTCGCGTCAAAACATCCACGATCTGACGGATTTCGAAGTCGCGCCCCAACACCGGGTCAATCCGACCCTGCTGAGCCCTCTCCGTCAGGTTCACCGTAAACTGATCCAGGTTCGGCGTCCTGCCACCACCGGGCGCACCCGCCCCAGCTCCGCCTCCGACAGGGGCCGCCGCGGCGGCGCTGGACTCCTCGGCCGATCCCCCAACGACGGCCTGGAAATCCTTCCTCAGGTCCTCGGGCTGGATCTTCTCCAGCTCGTGACTCATGTCCGGGGCCATTCGCGACAGTTCGGAATCGACCACCAGGGCCAATAGCGTGTGACCACTTCGAATCTCGTGGGCACCGAACTCGACGGACCCCAGGGTCCACGCTGAAGTAAGCGCCTTGACGAGGGAGGGGCTCAGGGCAGGGGTCCGGGCATTCCCGGACTTGAGCCGATCCAGGCTCGCGGTGAGATCTGACGCCAGTCGGGCCCGGTCCACACCGTAGTGCTTGAGGATGGCAGCGCAGTCGCTGTCCGTCACGTCGAGGAGCTTCATCAGATAGTGCTCGATCTCGACGTTGTAGTGCGTGCGGCTCAAGCAGAGGCCGGCGGCAGCTTCCACGGCCCCGCGGGTCTCGTGATTCAATTTCCCGATGAGCGAACGCAGGTTGACGTTCATTTTCGGCCCCTCTCGTGGATACGGAACATGGTCTGGTCGGCGGGCCCTGTCGGTCGCCTCGTACGGATCCAGGTAGTCCAGCCGAGCTGCTCGCCCTCATCTCCACCGAGGTGTAGCCCCCGGACCTCGTCCCCGTCAAGCACGAGCTGGACCTCGAACTCGTGCTCCTCATGACTGAAGAAGCGAAGTAGCGTGCGCAGCGGGGTGTGGGCCTCACCGTCGGGTAGAAACGCCTGGTATTGACTCCAATCCAACGGACCCAGCTTCACCCGGAGCCTCGCCTGAGGATCCCAGACCTCGTCTCCGGCCAGGGCCCCCATCCCGAGCACGCTCGAGTACCGCTCTTCGTCTCCCACCTCACACTGGTCTTGCCTCCGCAACGGATACCAGTCTCCGACGAACTGTTCTATGGCGGCAGGAATCTGGAAGTAGTCTTCCAGTAGTTCTTCGAGGGCTCGGGCACTTCGTGGCTGGGCCGCCAGGAGCCCGCCGTAGCCCGCCAGCGCCTCGGCACTGAGTCCCTCCAGGTCCCGCAGCGGCTCCAATCCGAGCCCAGCCAAGTCGAGCAGGTGGGTCGTGACGTCGTCCTCTCCGCCCCGCTCCCGCTGCTCAAGGAAACGGTGCTTCTGCCAGGCCCGATAGAACAGGGAGATGAGCCTGTGCTGGAAAATGTCCAGGAAATCCCGGAGGGCCGTGTCTTTGGCATGGACCCGCTCGGCAACCAGCTTGGTATAGTCGAGCGGGAGCACACCCTGGGGACCCACGAGTCCCAGGAAGTTGATCGCCATACGCGGATTCTCGTCTCCCGGGAAGTCGAGGGTTTCGATTTCGGAAGGCGGGAACGCGAGAGAGGGGTGCGACGAGAACCGGACCACCTCGTTCTCGGGACCCTCGGGTCCCCCGACGGGTGCCCGCTCAGGGTACAGCGCTTCGAGGAGACGCACCGCCTGAAAGAAGGAGAACCCCCTGGGCTGGGCCTCGAGGGCGTGCCGGACGGGCTCGAGCTTCATATCAGAGCCTTCAGTCCCGAGCGGGGTGGCCACTCACGGATGACCGCCTTCCGCTGCCGAGAACTCGCAGCGAGGATGGAGAAACTGTTCAGGGAGGCGTAGAGCCCCAGAAAGCGTTCCAGGACGGCGGCGAAGAGATAAACACCGCTTCCGGTGAACTGCTCCTCATCGAAGTCAACCTCGATGCGCTTCCCTCGGGCAAAGGCCAACCCCTGACCGGTCTGCACCGGCGAATGGCACGCCTCTCCCCGGACGTCCAAGATCCCCCGGATCTGCGCTTCCGCGGCCGCCGACCCACTCGTGTTGTGAAGCCGGAGCAGCTCCTGGAGGCCGTCGGATCCGCCGTCGACCAGAGAGCCGTAATTCAACGAAAGCTGGGAGATCAAGCGCCAAAGCATCGGCTTTCCCAGCGGCGGTTCGATTACCCGAGTCGGCTGGGTCAGAACGGAGATCTTTCCGAGAGGTCCTCCGTCCTTCAGCTCGAAGTCGGTTCCCGCTTCTCCGAACGGGAGGCGACTCGGCAAGTCCCCGTTATGACAGGTGACTCGGGCGGACACCACGTCCTCGTTCGGGTAGGCCAATCGGGAAGAGCGGTCCATGAAGGTGAGGAAGACGTCGGTCCCTTCATCTCCACGCCAATTCCTGGGTCTCCGCCGAGCGTTCCAGATCAGCTTGGGATCACTCCCCGCGTCATGGCGAAACGAGTGGAACGGAACGTAGCGGATCGGCTCCGCCAGGCCCGGGCTGCTACCCACCACCTCCTCGACCGCGTAGATGCCGGTGGTTGCCCGATGGCGCGCATCGGGAACCACCAAGTACTCGGGGCGGCGATGGGTGATGAGGATCGGCTCGGACGTCCGGTCAAACAGATTCACGATCGGGGTGCACCCAAGGCGAATCGAGTCCGCTGAGATACCATGTGTGAGACCGGCCCTTCGCTCCTCACGCTCAAAGGGCGATATGAGAAAGAGCAGCTCCAGGCGCTCGGAGAATCCGCGCTCACGGACGGGAGCCAGTTCGCATAGGTCGAAGAAGAGAAACTTGTCCGGAAACCAGAAGTATTCCTGCAACAATCCATAGGCCATGAACGTCGGGCGGCTGGACGGAAGCATGCGCTGATCCTCGTCGAAGCCAACCGGACGGAGAGCCGATTTCGGCAACGTAAGAGGCTCCAGCTGGGGTTGGCTGGGATCTCTCAGGAGGATCCGGACGCAACGGCTGTCCAGGAGTTCGTAAAGCGTCGCCGCAAGCGCCGGCTCGGCCCGGATGTGGAAGCGAAGTCGATCCAATTCCAGGTCCGAAATCGCGAGGCCGGCCAGGGGGTTTAGCTCGACCCGCAGAGCCGAGGGAGCGTCACCCCCGGCTACGGAAGGGCGCAATTCGTGGGTGGCAACCCACCGGGCGTCCGCAACGGTCAGCGGCCACACCGTCGTGTCATAACATGTCCGGAATCGTGAGACCGCCCCGGATACCGGCCGCGAGCGCAACTCGGCCCCTCGGGGAATCGTGAACCCGGCCGTGAGTTGCCCCTGCGCGGGGTCCAGCGACAGCTCCACCAGGGAGGCGGACGGAATCGGTCGGACGTGTTGTGGATAGAGCAGTCCGAGGAGCGCTTCTGAAATCTCGGGGGCGTCCTCGTCGATCTTATGCTGCACCCGCGCCGCCAGGAGCGCGAATCCCTCGATGAGGCGCTCGACGTGGGGATCCTCCGACCTGGTGGACTCCAGCTGGAGGCGAGCCGCGATCTTGGGGTATCGGCGGGCAAAGTCCACGCCCGACTTGCGCACGAAGCTGAGCTCGCGCTCGTAGTAGTGAAGCAGGTCGTCGCTCACGGCTGCGAACTCACCGAGAAGTCTCCACGGGAGAGCTCGACGACGGTATCGAAGACGACGCGCTCCGGGTCGGGCTCCAGCTTCAGGAGGCCCTCGATGGTGAAATGGACCTGGCGCTCAGCCTCCTCGCTCGCCGCGACCGCCACGCGTACGTCCATCAGGCGTGGCTCGAAAAGCCGTATCGTGCGTTCGATATGACGAATGAGCGTGGATCGCGTTTCAGCCGACTCAGAACTCAACGACGACAGATCCGGAAGGCCGTAGGCGAAGGTCGAGGCTTGGAGCTCCGGTAGCGCGTCCGGAATCGATACGGTGGTTCGCCGGGTGTTCAAAAGCCATTCCACATCCCGCAGCACCGAGGCACGATAGCTCGCCACCGATTCGTCCCGACTGACGGGCCGATCGGTCGATTCCCGCGGCGCGAAGTCGACCAGGCGATCGAGAACGCTCAGTTTGGCCGTCTGCTCCAAGCCTTCGCTCCTCTTCACCCGGCGCTACCCTTTCCCTCGGGAGGCGCAACATCGTTTGGCTGTGCGTGGGCCTCCGCCGTGGCTTCCTGTCGCTCTTCGTTCTGCAATCGGACAGCTTGAACCGGATCCAGGCGGCAGATACGCTCGTAGATGTCGTCAGCGTTCTTCCCCACCGCCTTTCTCACCCGGTAGAGGAGACCCAGCGGGCGGGCTACGGTCTCACCGTCCTCCCAGCCCTCGAGGGAATGCGTCTCGATGAGCTGCAACATGTCGTCGAGGATCGGTCGAGCCACGGCGCCCAGACCTTGTTCGACCATGATGGCCGCGGCCTCGGATCTATGAAGGAACCCCTCCCTTTGGTGACTCGCCCGTTCCGAAGCCTGTAGGAGCATCTCCACGGCCTTGTCCGGATTGCCGTTCCGCGCCTGACTTCGGGCTTGAGCTACCAGATTCGAGAGAACGGGGGCCCGGCCCGTCGGGCGAGAGGCCGTAGGCGCGGCCACCCCGGTTTCGTCTTCGGTGGCCAGGACGCCTTCAGCCGCCAACCAGCCCCGAGTCTGCCGGTTGGCTGTTGGCGAATCATCCATCAGCGTCTGGTCGGGCAGAGAGGGCAGGTCTCGCAGGAGCCCGGCCAGCGAATCGCGGATGATATTGCGGGCCGGTGAGAACTCCGGGCCGAGCCCCGTCAGGGCTGTCATGACGTAGCGTTGCAGATCCAGCCATCCCCGACCGTAGGCCGTGGCCATGACTTCTTCGGCCGCCTCTACCAACTCCGCCCAGTTCTCATCCAGGAGGAGGGTCTTCAGGCGGGTCCTGACCTGCGTAGGAGGCGCCTCCAGGAGCCGTGGATTCGGAGGGTCGCCGCCGCCTCGCACCTCGGCCCAACGAAATCCCCGAAGCAGCGCGTAGGGGGCCGGGTTTCGGGGATTCTGAGCGCGAAGGAACCGGGCCGCCTCGCCGATCCGGGCTGCCGCCTCGACGACCGTGGTGGGAGCGCGCGATACCGGCGCGGAGTCTGAAGAGGCCGCCACCTCCAACCCGTTTTGGTCGCTCGTGGGCATCGGCTCGGCTTCGGGAGGATCGGGCTCCAACTCCAGCTTTCGATCCAACAGTTTGAGGGCCACCCGCTGGACCTCGCCAATGGTGCCCTTCAGCGATGAATAGCTCGGGGCCACGTCCCCGAACCGCTCGTCGCCGTCTTTGTCCAGAGCATCTATGGTTTCGAGACACGCAGCAATGGACGCCGTCAACTGCTTGTACCACGCCTTTGGCGTAGCCTCGAAGGCCTTGTCGAATTCCTCCGGTGTCAGCTTCCCGTCGTCAACAGCCGATTGTCTGGCATCCTTCGCCTTCTTGTCCTGATCCGGAGACTCGTATCCGACGGCCTGGGCTACCATGTAGTCCAGTAGACTGTGCCCGCCGGCATTCAGCGGCACCGACCTGGCCGCGAAGTCCAGGTAGTGACCCAGCCATTCGAGAGGGGTGGCCCTGAACTCGGCGTCCTCCTCCTCCAACTCGGGATACAGGTGGTCCCAATGACTTGCGATCAGATCGCGAATGAGCTTCAGGCCTTCGAGGAAGCCCTGGAACCCGTGTACCCGAAGTAGCGCTTCGGCCAACCAAGCAGCCAGCTGGAGGTCTTTGGTCTGCGTCGCGAGGGCCTCTTGAGCGAGTTCGATGACTCGCGGAAAGTCCGCGGTCTTCCGCTCCCGCGCCCAGTCCCCCTGAGGGATGTCATCCTCCTCGGTCCGCGCGACTTTGATCTGGTCGTACACGGGTTCGTACCGGAGGTCGATACCCGCCGGGTTGTCTCCCGGTATGGGCTCGAGCAGATCCTCCCGGAGGTACATGGACCTCAGCTTTCGGCGGCCGGACGGGACCCGATGCGCAACTCTCTGAGCTCCAGGAGGGGGAACTCCTCTCCATCCACGAGGAGGAGCTTCTGGCCAACGGGAGCCTCCTCTCCCCCGTCCACGCCCCGCCAGTCGGTCACTCGTCCGAGGCGAATCAGATCATCGTCTTGGCGACCCGACCCCGGGGCCAGTGCGGGAACGAGGACCTCGCCCAACTCCATTCCGGTGAAGCTTTCGCCTACTTTGACTCGCGCGGGGATCCAGAGGAGGTCCCTCAGGCGCCCAGGGGGATCAGCGCTGACCGAATCGAGCTGATCAAACGGAATCCACGTGTACTGGCCGGCAGCAAATACCTCCAGCCGGGCCCCGATGCGCGGATCGGCATCGGTCAACGTTTCGAATGGCTCGCCATTCAGCATTCCGCCAGGAGCGGAGGGTGGCAACCCGCCGGTCGGGAGCGTGTCGGTGTCGAACATTTCCTGCCTGAGCTTTTCCGCGTGGAGAGCGCTCCGATACACCCACGCTCCCATCTCCGCTTCGGAACTCGAACGGGCAACGACCTCGAGGTGCTTCTCGGCCCTATCGTACTCACCGGCAAACGACAGGAGCTCGAATAGAAACGTTCGACTGGGAAGATCCCCCGGATCGCTACGTAGTTTTGCCCCGACCGCGTCAATCGCTTCGTCCAGCTTACCGGCCCTGTATAGCGTCAAGCCGTCCAATCGGCCGCCTCCC
>JAHEKK010000652.1:0-1837 GCA_024638395.1 Gemmatimonadota bacterium
CTCCGGATTCGTCCGGAGGGCCCTTTCCCGTTTCCGCAGTCGGCATTCGCAGCTCGATCCGCCGACTCCCCAACGCGGGGCGCCGGGACTCGGCCAGCTCCCGGCGGACGACCGACCCGAAGGCGCCATCTACGCTGTCCTTCAGGCCGCCATTGGCCCACATTGTTGGGCTATGTCTACGAACGAGACCGTCACCCCGCACAGGGACCGAAGGGCCGATCTCCTGGACCCCGCCACCCTGCTCCAGCTCGGGGGAATCGACATCATCGCCCGCCAGGTGGTTCAGGGCTTCCTCCTGGGCTTGCACCGGTCTCCGAACCGGGGGTTCTCCTCGGAGTTCGCGGAACTGAGGGCCTACCGGCCCGGCGACGACCTGCGGACCATCGATTGGCGCATGTTCGCCCGTTCGGATCGCTTCTACGTCAAACAGTACGAAGAGGAAACGAACCTCCGGGCCTACATGCTGATCGACGTGAGCCAGTCCATGGACTGGAGCTCTCAGCCCAGCCTCCCCACGAAGCTGTGGTACGCCAAGCACCTGGCCGCGGCCCTTTCGCTGATCCTCGTCCGCCAAGGCGATATCGTGGGCTTCATGGCCTTCCACGACCGCATCGTCCGGCAGGTCAGGGCCCGGGGAGGCAAGGTGCACTGGCGGCTCCTGCTCCAGCACCTCAACGCTCTCACCGCCGAAGGGGGAACGCAGGCCAGCACGGCGATCCGGAAGGTGGCGGTGCGCCTTCAGCGAAAGGGGCTCGTGATCTTCATCTCCGATCTTCTCGTGGAGCCGGAAGAAACGGCCAAGGCCCTGACCTACCTGAAGCACACGGGCCACGAAGTGCTCGTGTTCCATTTGATCGACCCCGGGGAACGGGACCTCCCGACCACGGGAGAGACGCGGTTCATCGATCCCGAGACCGGGGACTCGCTCCAGGTCTCGGTGGCGGACATGCGAAAGGAATATCGGGACGCGGTCGACGGAGCCGTCTCCGAATGGACTTCGAAGCTGGCCAGCCAGGGGATCGCCTATTCCACCATCGGAACCGATGAGGCTCTGTCCCGGGCACTTCGCCTGTTCTTGTGGAAGCGAGAGCGGCTGCCCTGATGGGCTTTCTCAACCCGCTCTTTCTTCTCGCCGGCGGCCTCACTTTGGTCCCCATCCTTCTCCACTTCTTCTATCGCCAGGAGAGCAAGACCTTTCAGTTTCCGGCCATCCTGTACCTCCTTCGGACGGAACGGGACCACGCGAAGCAAATCCGGACCCAGCAGCTGCTTCTCCTCTTGCTCCGTATCGCCCTCCTCGTCCTTCTGGTGCTGGTGGGTGCCCGGATCCACTTCCCGGGCCCGGGCGGAGCGCACGAACCCACGGCCCTTGCCCTGATCGTGGACAACTCCATGAGCACCACGGTCGTCGAGGAGGGGAGCTTGCTCCTGGATCGTCTGAAGGCCGCCGCCCGGGAGAGCGCCCTTTCCGCAGGTCACGATGACCTCCTCTGGGTCATTTCGGCCGGCACCCCCTGGGAGACCGCGGCGCCCGGAAGCGGTCAGGACGCCGTGGGACGTATCGCCGACGTCCAGCCGGGTCACGGACTGGGTGACCTGGACGCCGCCCTCCGGCGAGCCATGGCGCTGGTGGGCCAAAGTGACTTGCCGGGGAAAGAAATCCACCTCTTCACCGATCTCCAGGCGTCGGGCTTTTCCGGCGGAGCGATCGGCGACGGGTCGATCCCGGTCGTGGTATATCGCCCCCCGGAGCCCGACGTAGACAACAGAGGCATCGGCAGCGTCACCGTGGGTGGTGGCCTGCCCCCTCTTGCCAACCGGAGGACCGAGGCGGTCG
>JAHEKK010000652.1:1847-2721 GCA_024638395.1 Gemmatimonadota bacterium
TCCAGGTGCGTGGGGGCCGGCCCGGCGACACCGTGGGGGTACGCCTCTACATCGAGGGCGAAGTCCGTGCGGCCACCCGTGCCCCCGTGGGCACCGACGTGCGCCTTCCGATCGGGCCCTTCCCCACCGGAAGGATCACCGGCTTTGCCGAGATCGATCCCGATCGCCTGGCCGCCGACGACCGGTTCTACTTCACCCTTTCGGTCCGGGACCCGACCCCGGTGGCTTCGGTGGGCGAGGGGCCGATGTTCGTGGCGGAGGCTCTGAGCGTGCTGGAGGATGACGGCAGGATCGTCAGGACCGGACCCGGAGCGTCCAGGGCCATCCTGAGTGCCGGGGGCGGCGGGCTCGGTGCGCGCGACCGCACCCAGAGCGCCATCGTCTATCCACTGGCCGACGAGGCCCGCCTGCCGGCCCTGAACCGGGCTCTGGTGGAGGCGGGCGTGCCGTTTCGGTACGAGCTTCATGGGGGAACGGGCGGCCGCGTCTCGGAATCGGAAATCCCCGGTGCCCTCACGGAGCTGGAGATCTACCGGTACTACCGTCTCAGCCGCCTGGAGGAGGAGGGCGGTGCCTTCGTCGCTACGCTTTCCAATGGCGATCCCTGGATCGTCTCCGGCCGGAGCGCTTCGGGCCCCTACGTACTCTTCGCGTCACCATTCGACGAGACCTCGACTACGCTCCCGGTTTCCGCGGGCATGATCCCCGTCCTGGAGTGGGCCGTCGAAGAGGGGACCCTCGGGCCCCCGTCACGGGACTTCCTGGCAGGTGAGCCATACCTCCCGCCTTCAGGCACCAGCCACGTGGCTACTCCCGAAGGCGCGGTGATCGCCGTAGACGGAAGCCGGCCCCTGACGGCCACCCGCGAGGCGGG
>JAHEKK010000064.1 GCA_024638395.1 Gemmatimonadota bacterium
AGAAAGCCCGAGCCTTCTTGCTCTTCTCGCTTGTGACGATGCTGGCCGCCTCGGGCGTCACGGCCCAGGACCGCACCAACAAGAGGGTGCTTCGGACCCGCCCGCCCGCTTTCTCCGAGAGAAGGCCCAAACCCAGAACCACACCGTTTCTGGCCTCGAAGCGTGGTCGGTCGCCCGCACCAACGGCTTCGACTTCAGGCCCCACAGGAGTGGAGAGCAATGGGTGACCTATCCCTACGACGGAGTGAACACCACGCTCCACGATACCCGGGTTCTCAATGCCCTCGGCTACGTCACGACCGACACCCTGACGCTGGCGCGCGTCGTCGGCGGCAATATGGTTGTCGACCGCCCCTCAGGGGGCTCGCGATCCGTAACGTTCACCTTGTTCGGCGGTGGAAGCCCGGCCGAGGGCTGGTCGGTGGAGGACGTGCGCATCCGGGGGGGACATGGAAGAAGCGCGCGGCCGGGAACGACCTGAGCATCCAGGTCCAGGTCACGGCTCAGGCGGGGAGATCGGTCAGCGCCCGGGTGGAGTCGGTGACGCTTCGGGGTCCTGCGGGTCAGCCCTGGTCGGCGGCCTTCGAGGGACGGCGGAGTTGGACCATCAACGGCATCGAGGCCTGGGCAGTGGCCAAGGAGTATGGGTACGAGTTCCACCCGGTAAAGGAGCACGATGACGAGGTGCTGTCCGGCGGTGTGGATGGAACCAATTCCCGCGTGGATCAAGGGGGTCCCTCCCGAGAATGCTACGTCCTCGCCCGGGTCGTCGGCGGGAACATGATCGCTCAATGTCCATACCGTCGCCCGGGCAGGGGGATTATCGAAAGTGACGACTTCGACGACACTCGCGACTTCCGCATGTTTACGGGCAAGGCCCTCGCTCCAGGTTGGATCGTCCGTGACATCGTCGTGTCGGGTGGAACCTGGATCGACCGTCCCGAACCCGGGGCCACCTCGTTGGAGTTCTCATATCGGCTGACGATCGCCAAACGGTTCTACGACCGGTCCACCTCCGCCCGTGTCACCCGGATCGTCCTGGAAGGCCCGGCCAGCGCGTCCTCCTGGGAAGACGCCTTCAAGGTCAACTAGGGCCGTTGCCACCATGCGTTACTCGTGGCATTGGGGTGGGACCGGCCCCAAAGGAGCCTGGATCGCGGGGACGGTGTTCTTCGTCACCGGCTTGGTGATGGGGACCGCCGTCCCCACCTGGCTGAGCGGTGGTCCGGCCGAACCACCGACCACGGCCGCCCTGGAGGCCGCGGTGCTCTTCCGCGTCACGGGGTGGACCTTCCTCGGCCTGGGGGGTGTGATCCTGGCCCTCATGACGATAGGCCTGTGGATCGGCGTGAGCTGGCCCCATCGCCTCCCGGCCTGGCACTGGTGGGTCGGCTTCGTGGGAGGCCTGATGGGGGCCCTCCTCTTCGCCGTCCCCGCCACGCTCGCCTTCCCCTTCCTTCACTACATGGGCCGGAGGCCTCCGGGCCTTCTGTTCCCCGAGATGGGCCGCTCGCCCGAGGACCTGTGGATCGGCGCCCTCTTCAGCGCCTTGGGCCTGTTGGTGCTGATCGTCCTCGTTCCCCTGTCTCGCCACCTGGTTCGGAGTCGTTCTCGCTGAGCCTTCCGAGGCTACGACCGCCTTTGCACCGGATCCATGATCCCCGGCCCACGCCTACTGCGTATCTCTCGGCGGACGACCCGGCGGTCGTCTCTCAACCCGCGTTGGATCCTCTCGAGGAGGCACCATGAAGACCGCCCTCATCGCAGCTCTGATGCTGTCGATTCCCCTTGCAGTGGCATGTCAGGCTCCGGATTTCACGGGAACCTACACGATGGCCGCGGCCGACGGTGGCCAGGTCGTCATCACCTTTCAACCTGCCGGCGGCAACGCCTACACGGGGGCCATGGCCAATGGTGGCCTGATGTGGCAGCTCGCCGGCGACCTCTACGAGGACGCCCTGACCGGCACGGTGGAGACCGGACAGGGACTCCTGGCCTTCGAGGCCCATGTGTTCCACGACGAACTGGAGTTCATCCTGGTCCAACTGGGGGCCGACGGGCAGCCCGACGTGGACAACGGGCAGGAGTTCACCTTTAGCCGCACTACGGGTGCGGAGACCGGCGATCTCACAATGGAACGCTCTGCAGGACCCCCCTCCTCTCCGACAGGGGGCTCTTCTGCGCTCCCGGTGTCGGACCCTTTCGTAGGGACCTTTTCGGACGGTCAAATGACGCTTCAACTCCAGGGAGGCGGCGGAAGCTATTCGGGGCAGATTTCCGTCGGACCCGAGGCCTTCCCGGTTTCGGCCCAGCGGAAGGACGGACGGGTCGAAGGCGTCATGGAGGCCACCAACGGTCAGTACGGGTTCTACCTGACGGCTACCCAGACCGGGGTGGACCTGGACAATGCCGGTGAGATCATCGCTCTGGCCCGCGTGGGTGGGGAACGGGGCCAGACTCCGTCGCTCACGGATGAGCTCAACCCCACCGGACCGGAACGTCCCGGTCAAGCGTCCGAGCACCCGGGACGTGGGCTTCCCCAAATGGGCGCCGAGGAGCCCGAGACGTCTCCCCTGGCCGGACAGTGGCGTCAGGTCCTGGCCGGGAAGAAGGTGACGTACACCTCGTCCTACAACAGCTCTTCCCTCGGGGGCGGCGGCTTCAGCACCAAGAACGTCTACCACATCTGCAGCGACGGGCGCTTCGCCTTCTCGGACAATAGCAGCGTCACGCTGAACTCACCCCAGTCTCCGGACCTGGGGACTCCCGGGACCGCCGACGGGGGATCGGGGACGTGGCGCATCGTCACAGAGGGTCAGGTCGCGGGCATCGAGCTGCGGTTCAACAGTGGCGAGGTGGCCGTCTACCGACTCGACATGCAGAACGGTCAGGTCTTCGCCAACGGGGATCGTGTCTACGTCACGCCGGGGGATGTGCTGATACGCATGCGGGAGAGGGCCCCGGCGTTCGTCGGGGTCCTCCCAGGTTCCACGGCACCCGGGGCGGAGTGGCGAACCGGCGATGGACGCTCGGCGGCCTTCAGCCAATGGCCTGAGCCAGCCAGGCCCTGGCCACCCGCCAATCCCGCTTCACCGTGGGCGTGGAGATGCCCATCGCCGCGGCGGTCTCTTCCACGCTGAGGCCGGCGAAGAACCGGCACTCTACGATTTTCGCCTTGCGAGGATCGACCCGCTCCAGCTGTTCGAGCGCTTCCTCGAGGGCCAGCACCTGTTCGGACCGAACGGGAGCGGCCTTGGCCGAGTCCTCGAAGGTGACAGCGATGTCGTTGCCGCCCCGCTTCTCGGCCTGCTTCCGGCGGGCATCGTCCACCACCACCTGACGCATCGCCCGGGCCACGATGTAGGTGAAGTGGGCTCGGTCTTCGATTTCCAGACCCCGGTCGGGCTTGAGCTTGAAATAGGCCTCGTGCACCAGCACGGTCGTGCACAGGGTCTCGCCGGCGCCGCGGCGGCGGGCCAGATGGGCAAGGTGACGCAGTTCGTCGTAGGCCATCGTGAAAAGCCGGTCCAGCGCGGCACGATCTCCGTCTCGCGCAGCCCGGATCAGTTCCACGGTCGGGGGGCTGTCAGCGTGCATGGCTGCCAACCTGCAGAAGCCGTCCCTGGTCCGGCAAGCCAGTTCGTTTCAACTCCGGAGTGGGCTTGGACGGGACCGGCGCCCCTGATCTCTCCATCGGCGTGGCTGCGTAATCCCGTTCGAGGGACATCCGCTATGCTCGAAAGGGAGTGGCCGAGTGTACAACAGAGGCGAGCCCCACCGGAGGCCTCGGTGAGTCGTGCATTCTCCCCGGTGGGTGACCCACGGGCCTGGGCACGGATCTGCCGGCTTTTTGAGCTCGCCGTCGGGCTGACCCCGAATGAGCGCGAGCACCTTCTCTCGCGATGCTGCCGGGATGCCGAACTGCGAGCCCTTCTGCGCCGCATGCTCGACGCCGACCGACGGGCGACGGAGCTGGACGTCATGTGCGAAGCGATGGTCGCTCACCGGGCTAGGCTTCTCGACTCCCAGGAGGTCGAGAAATGATCCTGTTCCGGGCGGGCCGCCAGGCGGTGAAGGTCCGACTACTGTGGGTGTGCTCTTTGTTGGCGACGACCGTCCTGGCGGGGGCCACCGTGTACTTCCTGACCCGGATAGGCCAGGGGCCGGATGCGGAAGAGGCCATGCGGCGGGTCCATCTCTTCGTGATTCTGACCGCAATCCCGGGGGCCGCCTGTGTCGGGCTCGCTGTCTACGTGCGCGTCTATGTGACCCGGATCGTCCTCGAGGAGGACGACGATACGATTCTGATTTCGACTCTGGACTGGGTTCGGGAACGTACCACTCGGCTGGATCCGCCCCGGGTAGAGGAGACCGGATTCCACGAGTGGACCACGCATACGGTCTCGGCACCATGGTGGACCATCTGGTTGCGAGGTCGCTACGTCCCCCTGATCGTCGATGCTCAAGGTGACGTGGCGGATCTGCCGCGCCTCATGGAGGTGTTGGCTCGGTTCTCTCGGAACTGAACTGACGTCCTCCCTGGCAAGGGTCCGTTTGCTGCACGACCCCGGCGGGCCTCAGATTCGCTGTCACTCTCCACTGGGTCAGCTTGGGGAGATGGGACGACCTTGAACCCCCGGACCGGAAGGCAGGCATGGATCCCGACCTCTGGAGCCAGGCCACCAAGATCTTCGCTCGAGCCGTCGATCTCGAAGGCAGCGAACGCCATCGACACCTGGACGAATCGTGTGGCGAGCAGCCCGCGCTGCGAGCGTTGGTGGAGCGACTTCTCGACGCAGACCTGGATCCGGGAACGGTGATGGCCGAGGGCCCCGCGGTCCTTTTCGACTCGGTTCCACCGTCCCGCCCCGACTCGCTGGGACCCTATCGAATCGTCGATGAGATCGGCCGGGGCGGCATGGGCACGGTCCTCCTCGGTGAGAGGGCCGACGGGCGCTTCGACCGCAAGGTGGCCATCAAGGTCATCAGTGGGGGATTCGACACAGACGAGATCCGGGAGCGATTCGAGTCCGAAGTGAGGATTCTCGCCGGCTTGGAGCACCCGAACATCGCCCGCCTCTACGATGCCGGGGTAGACGGGGGCCAGCCGTATCTCGTCATGGAGTACGTGGAGGGTGAGCGTATCGACCGGTACGCAGACGGAGCCCGACTGGGCGTCCCAGAACGCCTCCACCTCGTTCAGCAGGTCTGTCGGGCGGTCCAGTTCGCCCACCAGAACCTGGTCATCCACAGAGACCTGAAGCCGTCGAACATCCTTGTCTCCGATGAGGGGCGAGTGAAGCTGCTCGACTTCGGAATTGCCAAGCTTACGGAGGAAGATCCGGCCCCCGGCGCCCCGCCCACGAGGCTTGCCCTCACCCCGGAATACGCCTCTCCCGAACAGCTGAGAGGCAAGCCCCTGTCCACCGTGTCGGATGTGTACTCACTGGGGATCGTGCTCTATGAGCTCCTGACGGGCCGTCGCCCCTATGACGTTCGTCCAGGCGACTTGGCGGCTGCGGTGGAGGGGACCAGCCGAGAACCGTCCAGCCCCAGTACGGTCGTGACCCGCTCCCTCGAGACACTCCAGCCGGACGGCTCGTCCGAAACCGTGAGTGCGGCGGCGATATGCGAAGTCCGGAGCACCACGCCGGACCGGCTGCGGCGGGCCCTGAAGGGTGACCTCGACCAGATCGTCCTCAAAGCCCTCCGTTCCGATCCCTCTTCACGGTACCCCTCGGCCCAGGCGTTGGCGGACGACGTCGGTCGGTTCCTCGCCGGCCTTCCCGTCCAGGCGCGCCCTGATTCGCTGAGGTACCGGGCCGGTCGCTTCGTTCGACGTCACCGACTCGGCGTGGCCGCGGCTTCGGCTGCAGTGCTGGCCCTCGTAGCCACGTCCGCCGTGGCCACCTGGCAAGCCGACGTTGCCCGCCAGGAACGGGACAGCGCTGAGGGGGCGTTCGGGTTCCTCGAGGATCTGTTGATCTCACCGGATCCGTTCCGCGGTCAGGGGATACGGGCCGATTCTGTGCGGATGATCGACTTCATCGACTATGCCGCCGAGCGCGTCGACGAAGACCTGACGAACGAACCCGTGACCAGGGCCCGGATGCTGACGACCCTCGGTCGCGTCTACCTCAACCTGGGACGTCTGCAAGACGCCGTGCCCGTCCTGACCAAGGCCGTCGAGGCCAACGAGGCGACCGGTGGATTCTCTCCGGAGCTCGCAGAATCTCAGCTACAGCTGGGATTCGCTCTGGATCAGAACGGCCGGCGTGAGGAGGGAGAGGAGCACCTCCGGGCGGCCATGGCCACATTGGAAGCCTTGGGGGGGATCGGAACGCTGGAGACGGCACACGCTCAGGAGCTACTGGGACGCTCGTTGATGGACTCCCGGCGTCTCGACGAGGCCGCGCCGATTGTCCAGGCATCCTACGACACTCGGCGTGCCTTGCTCGAGGAGGACGACCCTCTGATTGCTCGGTCGGGAAACATGTTGGCCGCCCTCAGTTCGCTCCGTGGAGACCGCCAAGGTGCGATCCCCTTCATGGAGGAGGCCATCGATATCTATCGACGGGCCGGGCTGACCGGGAACCCCGACTTCGGGCTGATGCTGGCCAATCTCGGATCGCTGTATGAGCGTACGGACCGGCTCGAGGAAGCCGATAGGGTCGCATCGGAGGCTCTGGAGATCATGAAGGCCACGCTGGGCGAGGATCATATGCTGACGGCAGCCGGAACCGAGCGGCTAGCCGGGATTCGCGCCGCCCGCGGCTTGCCGGCGGAGGCCGACTCGCTGTACAGCTCGGCCATATCTACCCTGGACCGGGTAGCCGGGGACAACATCAATTCCATCCCTCCGTTGGGGAACTACTCAGTGTTCCTTCGTCGCCAGGGCAGATTGGCCGAAGCTGAAGAGCTGGCCCTCAGGTCGAAAGAGCGATCCGCCCGGGTCCTCGGCGAGCAGCATCCTCTCCACTATGGCGCCCTGTTACGGCTGGGGGACGTTCAGCGAGAACAAGGGCGCGCAGAAGAAGCCCTTCCGCTGCATCAGCAGGCGGTCAACGGCTACGGCGGAAGTCTCGGCGAAGAACATCCTACGACCCAGGAGGCGGCGATCAGTCTTGCCCGGACCCTTCATGCCGTGGGTCGCGACGCCGAGGCACTGGAGCTCCTGGGTCAATTGCGCAAGGCGGCCGCCGACGCCCGGGGCGAGGACGACCGGATCGTCGGTCAGGTCGACGAGGCGTTGGCAGAAGTCAGCGGGTTGTGAGGGGCGGGAGCGCCCATGGGCTTTCCCGACGCGGTTCCCGCCCCCTCCTGAGGCCCGGTCACCCCAGGCGAATGGGCAACTTCCGGACCCGCTGGCCCGTGAGGGCAAAGATGGCGTTGGTCACGGCGGGTGCGATCGCGGGAACGGCAGGCTCACCCACGCCCCCGGGCTCCTCTTCGTTTCGCACGATGTGAACCTCCACCTCCGGCATGCCCTCCATGCGGAGCATCGGGTAGTCGTGGAAGTTGCTCTGCACCACTCGGCCCTCTTCGATGGTGATCTCACCGTAGAGCGCAGCCGTCAGCCCGGTCACGATGGACCCCGTGAGCTGGGCGTCGACGATTCCCGAGTGGATGATTTGACCGCAGTCGGCAGCGCACCAGACACGGTGCACACGCACTTCTCCGGCTTCCACCGACACTTCGGCTACCTGAGCGACGATGCCGCCCTTGTCCTCGACGATCCCGATCCCCCGGGCCCGGCCGGGTGGGGCCGCGCCGCCCCAGTCCGCCATCTCGGCGGCCTTCTCCAGTACGTGCTTCATGCGTGGATGCTCGCCGAGCATCCCCAACCGGAACTCCAGCGGATCTCGCCGGGCTGCGTGGGCCAACTCGTCGATGAAGCTCTCGACCATGAAGCAGTTCCCTGAGGGGCCCACCGAGCGCCAATACCCCGTGGGGACCTGGACGTCCGATCGAGCATAGTCGATGAGCAGGTTCGGCATGGTGTAGGTCATGGTGGTCACGCCATCCACGGCGTTGCGGTCGACGCCGCTCCCGCCGCGCCCGCCACGGTCCGTTACGCCGAGCGGAGGTCCGGCGACCCGGGCTCGCAGCGCCTGCAAACGACCGTCTCCCACTGCGCCCTCAAAGCGGATCATCGACGCGGGCCGGTATTGGTCGTTCCGCATGTCCTCCTCGCGACTCCAGGTGACCTGCACCGGCACGTTCAGCTTCATGGCGGTCTCGACGGCATCTTCGACGAAGTCGGGACGGCTGCGGCGGCCCCATCCGCATCCCATATAGGTCACGTGGGTGGTGACGCGCTCGATGGGCAGGCCCGTGAGACGCGCAGCCGTCTGCTGTGCGCCCTGGGGGTTTTGCGTCGGTGCCCAGATCTCGCAGCGGTCCGCCTCCACGTGGGCGGTGCAGTTCATGGGCTCTATCGTGGCATGGGCCAGGTAGGGAACCTCGTAGGTTGCCGTTACGGTCTCGGAGGCCGTGGCCAGCACGGAGGTCGCGTCGCCCACCTCGAGGGCGACCTCCGCGTCCCCCTCGCACAGCGCAGCCGTATGAGCGGAGATCTCTGACGAGCTCATCCGGAAGTCGCTCTGCCACTGGCACTCGAGTGCCTTCGCTCCCTCGAAGGCCGACCATGTATTCTCGGCGACAACCGCGACTCCCGAGGAGATCTCGAACACGTCGCGGACGCCGGGCACCGCGCGGGCGGCCGCTTCGTTCAGGGACGCCAGAGACCCGCCGAGGACCGTGGGCTTGGCCACGGTCGCGAACAACATGCCCGGTACGCGTACGTCGAGTCCGAAGACTGCTCGCCCCGTGACCTTCTCCTCGGTATCGACGAGGGGGACGTTCGTGCCGATGAGTGTGAACTCCGCTTGGGTCTTGAGCCGGGGCGACTCGGGTACCGGGAGCTCCGACGCGGCCGACGCCAACTCGCCATACCCCAGGGAACGCCCGGAAGCTTCGTGGATCACCCGCCCCGACCGGGTCGTGAGTTCGGAGGCGGGCGTTCCGAGCGCCGTGGCGCCTGCGGCGACCAGCATTTCCCGGGCAGACGCACCGGCCAGGCGTAGGCCGGTCCATCCGCCTCGCCGGACGCTACTGCTCCCGACCGTCATCTGCCGACCGTACTTATCCGGATGCGCGTCGGCCTGTACGGTCTGCACGCGGCTCCAATCGGCGTCCATCTCGTCGGCCACGATCATGGGCAGCGACGTGCGCACGCCCTGTCCCATGTCCGCCTTGGCGCACCAGATCGTCAACGACCCGGACGGGTCCAGACGCAGGAACGCGTTGGGCTGAAAGGCGTCCGCCCCGGGGCTCAGCACCCCTGCCGTTGACTCTTCGGGGCCTACTCTGGGATAGAACGAGATCCCCAGGAAGAGGCCTCCACCGGCCGTCACGCCGACCTTCACGAAGTCCCTACGATCGAGTTTCCTGA
The DNA here is from genome assembly GCA_024638395.1 of Gemmatimonadota bacterium. Classification (GTDB taxonomy): domain Bacteria; phylum Gemmatimonadota; class Gemmatimonadetes; order Longimicrobiales; family Gaopeijiaceae; genus JAHEKK01. The sequence continues at coordinate 9,455 of JAHEKK010000064.1, forward strand.
CGGTCATGAGCTCAACCCTCCTCAGCCGCACGGCGTATGGCCTTGCGGACTCTGTCGTAGGTTCCGCACCGGCAGATATTCCTGGACATGGCTCGGTCGATCTCGGCTCCCGATGGCGACGGGTTCTCGGACAGGAGCACGGTCGCGCTGATGACCTGACCCGGCTGGCAGTAGCCGCACTGGGGCACGTCCTCCTCGACCCATGCCTGCTGGACGGCGGTGAGCCCGCCCGCCGACAGGCCCTCGATCGTGAGCACCTCCCGGTCGCCTACTCGAGACACGGGGGTGGAGCAGGAGCGGACGGCACGGCCGTTCAGCTGGACCGTGCAGGTGCCGCACTGTGAGCGGCCGCACCCATACTTGGTTCCGGTGAGGCCGATCAGGTCTCTCAGGACCCAGAGGAGCGGCATCTCGGCCTGGGCATCGACCTGGTGCGTTGTTCCGTTGACGCGAATGGAGTAGGTGGGCATCGGGACTCCTGGCGACGACGTTGGTGGCGCGGGAAGCGCCCCGTGTTCGGACGCATGATGTCTTGTTTCAATGTAGGGGAGTTTGCAGCAGCTACGCATGTCGCGATGGGCGCTGGGGGCGCGACGGGCCTCCCGGCGGCGGCTTGGGAGTGGAGAAGCCCGGCGACACGGACTCGTGAGGTAGCGAGGGGCGGTATGGCGTCCCGTCACGACGCCGGTCTACCTTCCCCTGGCGCTCGTCGTGAACTCGCTGGCCCCTTTGACTGTCCCGCTCGCCCGTGGACTCCCTACAACGGGAGGGAGCGGGGTGAGACCCTGTAATGACCGCACTGCCGCCCCGGATCGGACGTTTCGAGATCCGCTCCCTCATTGGAGAGGGTGGAATGGGCATGCTGTATCTAGCATGGGATCCCCAGTTGGAGCGGAACGTGGCCATCAAGGTTCTGCGCCAGAACGATGAGAGGCTTCGGAAGCGGTTCTTGCGCGAAGCCCGGTCGGCGGCCCGACTCCAACACCGGCACATCATCACCGTGTACGACGTGGGGAGTCACGAGGGGCGGCCCTTTATCGCCATGGAGTACATCCCGGGCTTCACGCTCGAGACGGTCATCGAGGAAAGCCGGGAGGTGGCCGTCGAGCAGAAGCTGCGGTGGATCGAGGAGCTCTGTGACGGTCTGGGATACGCGCACGAGGCCGGCATCGTCCACCGCGACATCAAGCCGGCAAACCTCATGATCGATGGGTCAGGATCTCTACAGATCCTCGACTTCGGTATTGCGCGCGTCCTCCAGGCCGGCAACCTCACCCAGGCAGGGATGGTTCTGGGGACACTG
>JAHEKK010000653.1 GCA_024638395.1 Gemmatimonadota bacterium
CCGGAAGGGTGACGGCGATCTCCTTGGCGCCGAGCGCCAGGCCGTACAGGAGGGCAATGGCCGCCCACCGCAGGCCGCGCTCTCTCTTTCCTCCGGGTTTCGAGAGGAAAAGCAGGCAGGCGCCGAGCACCCCCACGGCCGCCAGCAGTTCGGAGCGCCCCACCAGATTTGCAACCGCCTCGACATGTACCGGATGCACGGCAAAGACGGCGGCCCCGAGGGCCGCGGGTGCGGGGCCCGTCAACGCCGTGAGAAGGAGCAGGACGAGCACGCTGGCGCCGGCGTGCAGGAGCACGTTGGTGGCGTGGAGTCCGGCCGGGTGCCCCCCCCACACCCGCCAATCGAGTTGGAAACTCGCAATCGTCACCGGCCGATACAGACCCGTTCCCACCCGCGACCCCGGCCAATACGGCTCGGAAAACGCGTCGCTCAGCCCGCCCTCGGTCACGACCGGGTTCTGAGGGATGATGGTGGGGTCGTCGTACGCGAACCCGTTCGGGACGGAATTCAGATACACCGCGATCGCAAGGAGAGCGATCGCCGCCGCCCGGACGGGTGTCGACAGCTGCGTGGGGGCTTTCACCGGCTCGCTATCAGCCCCTGCCGGAGACTTCCGCGTCCGGGCCTTCGGCTCCCTCCCGCTCGCCGGACGACGCCTCCAGCAGTCCGCGCGCGCCCTCCCCCGCCCCGAGCGCCCGGCCCTCCCAGGGTTGAGTCTGAGGACGAGTCCAGGGCTTGGCCCGCGGCCCCAGGATGTTCGAGCGGAGGATGTACCAGAGGGCCGCCACCCCGTCCTTCCAGTTGATCTTCTTCCCCTCCGCGTACGAGCGCCCGTCGTAGGAGATGGGAAGCTCGTAGATCTTCGCCCCTGCCTGGGCGAGGCGGGCGGTCACCTCGGGTTCGAAGCCGAAGCGGTTCGCCGAGAGGGAGAACCCCTTCAACAGGTCCGCATGGATCACTTTGTAGCAGGTCTCCATGTCGGTCAGGTTCAGGTCCGTGAACATGTTCGAGAGGAGGGTCAGGAACCGGTTCCCCATCATGTGCCAGAAGAAGAGCACCCGGTGGGGTCCACCCAGGAAGCGCGACCCGTAGACGGCGTCCGCCTTCCCGGAGAGAATGGGCTCGAGCAGCGTCGTCAGCTCATGGGGGTCGTACTCCAGGTCGGCGTCCTGCACGGCGATCACGTCGCCCGAGGCCCGCTCGAATCCCGTTCGAAGCGCGGCGCCCTTCCCCTGGTTCTCCTCGTGGAAGACCAGGACGTCGATCAGCCCCTCGTCCCGGAGCTCCTGCAGCAAGGGGCGCGTGCCGTCGGAGGATCCGTCGTCGACGACGATGACCTCGGTCTGGATCGGGACCTCGGCGACACGACGAAGCAGCTGCTCCACCGTCCCGATCTCATTGTAGGCCGGGATCACGATGGAGAGCTTCACATGCTACCAGGGGAGTGGAGCCGGTGGCTGGGCTACCGGGATGCCGGTGCGCGGGTCGATTTCCATGGAATTCGTCTTTCGCGGTCGTTGCACGTTCAACTGTCTTCGATTCCGTACCGATTGAGCTTGCGGTAGAGCGTTGACGGGTCGATCCCGAGCACTTCCGCCGCCCGGGTCTTGTTGCCGCCTTCGCTCTTGAGCACCCAGAGGATGTAGGCCCGTTCGATGACCTCCATCGTGGGGTTGGGGGGCGTCTCCGCCTCGGCGATCCGGGGAGTCGGGGCCTCGCGCACCCGGTCGGGCAGATCGTCCGGTGTGATGGGGCGGTCCTTGGCGATCACCACGGCGCGTTCGAGGGCATTCTCCAGCTCCCGGACGTTGCCGGGCCAGTCGTAGCGGACCAGGAACTCCATCGCCTCGTCCGAGAGGGACAGTCCGTCCTGTCCCTCCGGGCGGAGTTTCTCCAGAAAGCGCTCGGCCAGGAGCGGAATATCCTCGCGTCGCTCGCGGAGCGGCGGCAGATGCAGCGCGATGACATTGAGACGGTAGTAGAGGTCCGACCGGAAATCGCCTCGGCGGATGGCCTCTTCCAGATCACGGTTCGTGGCGGCGATGATGCGCACGTCGACCTGGACCGGCTCGGTCGAACCGACCGGGATCACCTCCCGCTCCTGCAGCGCCCGCAGGAGCTTCACCTGCGTGGCCGGGCTCATTTCCCCGATCTCGTCGAGAAAGAAGGTGCCCCCCGACGCGGCCACGAAAAGACCCTCGCGGTCCTTCACTGCGCCGGTGAAGGAACCTTTGACGTGCCCGAACAGCTCGGACTCCAGCAGCGACTCGGGCAGGGCCCCGCAGTTCAGCGAATAGAAGGGCGCGTCGGCCCGGTCGGAGAGCGCGTGGATGTAGCGCGCGACGACTTCCTTTCCGCTCCCGCTTTCTCCGCTCAGCAGCACGGTCGAGTCGGTCGGAGCAACCGTCCGGGCCAGTTGCAGGACGTCCTGGAAGGCACGATTCTTCCCGGTCGGCTTCTCCCCGGTGTCGCGGGTCCTGCGCTTGATTTCCTTCTTGAGGGCGCGATTCTCGACCTTCAGCTGGCGGGCCTCCGCGGCCCGACTGCAGATGGCGAGCAACTCGTCGTTGGCGAAGGGCTTCTGCAGGTAGTAGTAGGCGCCCTCGTTCACCGCCCGCACCGCCGACTGTAGGCTGGCCTGGGCCGTCATGAGGATGACCGCCATCTCCGGGTCCACCTCGCGGGCGTAGGCCAGCACCTCCAGCCCCGAGGTGCCGG
>JAHEKK010000654.1 GCA_024638395.1 Gemmatimonadota bacterium
GTAGTGACGCGCATCCAAAGTACGGAAACGCGGCGGAACTCGTTCGAGCCCTGGGACTCAGCCCGGAGGAACGATTTGGGACCTACGCCGGGGTCGAGATCGGATTCGCCACAGAGACCGACGAGTCCAGGGAGGCGTTCAGGACCCGTGTAGAGGGGCTTCTCGGTGGGAACGTTCGAGTGATCGACGGGGGCCCGGCTCAGGTCAGACGAATCGGAGTGGTGACCGGTGCGGGGAGTAGCTTCCTAGGGGTCGCTGCGGAGAAAGGCCTGGACACGCTTGTGACGGGAGAAGGCCCGCACCATAGCTACTTGGATGCGATGGAGCTCGGGGTCAATCTCGTCCTGGCCGGTCACTACGCCACGGAGACGTTCGGGGTAAAGGCCCTCGCGAGGGCGGTCGAGGAGCGCTTCGGGACTCCCTGGCACTTCATCGACGCTCCGACGGGATTTTGAATCGCTCTCGAGACCGGAGCATCAAGGAGAAGGGCTCCACCTCCCCCGTTCGATCCGAGAGCGCTTATACTACCCACTTCCCGCCGTCCAACGGCGGTCGCCCGAAGCCTGATCAGGGGCAATTACACGTAATCGGGGACGTACTCTGATGCATTGCACTCAGTGCGGCGCCCAGGGCAGCGGCAGGTTCTGCGCATCGTGCGGCGCCTCTCTCAAGCCGCTCGGATGCCGCGGATGCGGATCCCAGGTCGCCGCCGGCACTCGGTTCTGCACTTCGTGCGGAACACCGGTCGGAGGAGCAGCCCGGACCCCTGCGCCACCGCCGACCCCTTTGGCCAAGCCAGGAAGAGGGATGAGGGAAAACGGCCTCGACGCCGGCTGGTGGGTGGCCGGCGGGCTCCTACTCGTGGTCGTGATCGTGGTGGGAGCTGCGGTCGTGATGGACGCGGAGGAGCCGGTCGCACCCGGCGGCTTCGGCCCCGCCCCGGTCAGTGGTGGGGGTGCGCCACCCGATCTCTCGTCCATGACGCCCCGGGAGGCCGCCGATCGGCTGTTCAACCGGGTCATGTCCGCCGCGGCAAGGGAGGATACGGCCGAGGCGAACTCGTTCCTGCCCATGGCGATCAATGCATATGAGCTGGCCGAGCCGCTGAACGCGGATGGACTGTTCCACCTATCTCTGCTGCAGCGTGCCGCCGGCGACTACGAGGCCTCTCTCGCCACGGCCCTGGAAGGGCTGCAAGAGGCGCCGAATCATCTGCTCAATCTCTCGTCCGCTGCGGAGGCCGAGCTCAGACTGGGCCAGACCGAAGCTGGACGAGCGCACTACCAGCGGCTTCTCGAGGCCTGGGACCAGGAGCTGGCCACTGGTCGGAGCGAGTATGAGGAGCACGCTCCTCTCCTGCCGCTGATCCGCGAAGACGCGGAGGCATTCATATCGGGTGGGGACGGGCCCTGAGGGGAGGCCAGCCCGCCCTGCCGGGACCGGTCTTCCTGACTGGCGCGACCGGGCTCGTGGGTTGGCACCTCGCAACGGTGCTGAGGGCCGAGGGCGTCCAGGTGAGAGCATTCCATCGCCCCTCCGCCGACGTGGCCCCCCTGAAGCGACTGGGCTGCGAACTCGTGGAAGGTGATCTCGAAGACGAAGGCGCGGCTCTAATCCCACTCGTCAGCGGGTGCACTTCCCTGGTTCATGCCGCTGCGGTCACCCACACGACCCTTCCGTGGGCGAAGGTTCACGCCATCAACGTCGAAGGAACCCGTAAAATACTCGCAGCCGGAGCCTCGGCCGGTGTCCAACGAGCCGTACAGATTTCCTCGATCGTGGTCTACGGAGACCCGAGGGGGTCGGTCGACGAGGACTCGAGTCAGGACGCCTCCCTTTCGGCCCGGGAGACGTACGCACGCTCGAAGCGGGAAGCGGAGGAGGTCGCCAGGGAGGTGACGGCCGCGGCAGGCATCCCCTTGGCGGTCCTACGCCCGTCAGCAGTCTACGGGGAGCGGGACCGGATGCTGACACCTCGGCTGATCCGGAGCCTGAAGTGGCCTCTTCACCCCCTCCCGGGCGGCGGGGATACGACGCTTCCGCTGGTGTATGCGGGCAATCTAGCTGAGGCCGCCTTTGCGGCCCTCAAACTGGCGAACCCGCCTGGCCACAGGGCGTACAACGTCGCCGAAGATCATCCGCTCACGCTGAGGCAGCTGCTGTTGGCGCTCGCCGCGCACCTCGGGATACGGTTTCGCCCGTTCTCGGTGCCGACTTCGGCGTTCTTGGGGCTCGCTGCCCTGGGGGACGCGCTGGGGCTGCCCCTGCCGACGTCGGACGGGGTACCGTTGGGAAGGGCGGCCCGATTGGTCGTCCGCGACAACCCGTACCGATCTCAGAGGGTTCGAGCGGAGTTGGGTTGGAAGCCGACCGTCACCGCGGAAGAGGCTTTGTCACGAACCGCGGCATGGATTCGAGAAACCGATCAGGTCTCGCTCAGGGAGGGAGTCCGGAAGCATGGCTGATTCAGATCAAATCGAAGAGCCGAACAGGGCCGGAGCGCCAGGGTCGTGGCCACCATGGATTCCGCACCCGGGGGGGGAGACCGAGGACGAGAGATTCCTCAGTGGAGCCGAACCCGAGACTCCGCTGGGTCCGTCGATGCCGCGGTTGCTGGCACCATCGATTTCGATGACGTCGACGTCCTCGCCCGAATCGATCGCCAGGGCGATATCGCTGCTGTTATCGGGCGTCGCCGTGGGACCACCGGGATCAT
>JAHEKK010000655.1 GCA_024638395.1 Gemmatimonadota bacterium
GGTACTGCGCGAGCTCATGGGCAGCCTTCACGCGGAGCTTGGCCATCGGGTCCTCATGGAGTGGGGGCTCCCGGACGAGGTCGCGGAGGTGGCGTTGAAGCACCCGGTCTTCTCGCCCGGGGGCGATGACCTTCTCCTCGCTGTCCAGGCGGCCAACCTCATTACGAAGAAGCTGGGGTTCCACCTGGATCCCGATCCGGAGATGGACGTGCTCGAACAGCCGGTGATCGACGAACTGGGCCTCGACGATGTCACCATCGCCACCATGATGATCGACATGGAGGACCATCTGGAGGAGATGAAGAATCTCTTCTAGAGAGGGTCGGCATCGGCTTGGCAGGTCTCGTTTAGAGGGCCGCCAGCCCCGATCCCCGCCCACGACTCCAGAACGGCCCGTCCGCTCCGATAATCGAATCACCCCCGCCTACCGCGGGGCGGCACGGCCGCCCGGGCGGCCGGCCCGACTCTAGCTGTTGGCAACATCCAGGAGTGTGTCAGCGTGGATATCGGAAGTCTAGCAGGGCTCTTGGCCGGCACGGGTCTGGTCGTCGCCTCGATGCTCATGGGTGGCGGCCTCGGGATGTTCGTAAACCTACCCTCGTTGCTCATCGTGGTCGGGGGCACCTTCGCGGCGACGGCAGTCGCGTTCCCTGGCAAGGAACTGAAGATGGTCGGCCAGTGCATGGGCAGGGTCTTCAAGAACCCGGGCCAGGAGATGGTCGAGCTCATGCGCTTTTTCGTCGACTGCCGGAAGGCCTCCGGGAAGGGTGGGCTGCTGGCCCTGGAAGAGCTGGCCCAGAAGGCGCCGAGTGAGCCCGTTTCCAAGGGACTGCTTCTGGTGGCGGACGCCACGGAGCCCGGCGCCCTACAGGAGATCATGGCCACCGAAAAGAAGGCCATTCAGGAACGGCACATGGTCGGCAAGAAGATTTTCAACGAAATGGCCAAGTTCGCGCCGGCCTTCGGCATGGTGGGAACGCTGATCGGACTCGTGCAGATGCTGGCCACGCTCGACGATCCGTCCACCATCGGTCCCAAGATGGCCGTTGCCCTGCTGACGACCCTGTACGGGGCCTTGATGGCCAATCTCGCGTTCCTTCCAATGGTCGTGAAGCTGGAACGGCGGATGGAAGCCGAAATGCAGCAGCTCCAGCTGGCCAAGGCGGGGATTACGGAGCTGAGGGCGGAAAGCTCCCTCGCGATCATGCGCGAGAAGCTGAAGGCGTTCTTCCCTGATCGCGACGATCTCGATCAGCTCCTCGCCGGCTGATGGCCGACCCGACGGAGGTCTCCGGACCGGCGGCGGGGCATCCATCGCCTCCGGAGCAGCGGGGCGGGCGGTCCGTCGATGGTGAGCCTCCCCGGGACGGCCCCCTCCCGGGTAGCCCCGATCTGGATCCGCCGGGCATGCCTCCGCCCGAGGGGGCCACCGAGGCCTCGGGGCCTCTGGATCCCGCTGCCGCAACCCCGGCGGATGAAGGCGAGGGGTGGCTGGAAGACCCACCCCCCCCGGCCGAGCCCGTGATGGCGCCGCCGCAAGAGGGAGGGACCACCCTCTCTGAGGCAGATCGAGCGTCGGCTGAACACTCTCCCGAGCCGGCGAGGGTCCAGTCCCCGACGCGAGTCATGGACGAAGCGCCACCCGGCGGGGCCCCGGCCCGTTTTGCTCCCTTCGTCGAGGACGACGAGGTGGCCGAGGCGGTTGAAGAGGGTGCTCCGGCGTGGATGATGACGTTCGGAGACATGATGAGCCTGCTGCTCACATTCTTCATCCTGCTGTTCTCCATGTCGTCCATCGAAGCCGAGAAGTTCAAAGCGGCGACGGAGTCCCTGGCAGACGCCCTTGGCCAATCCAACGCGGGAATCATGCCCGACGGCGTAGTCCCCATCGCGCCCCCACCGACCTCGGCAGGCGAGGTACGGGATCGCATCGTGGAAGAGCGCATGGACGACATCGCATCGCAGCTCGAGGAGTTCGTGCGGGAGAACAGGCTCGAGGATCAGGTGGTGGTCTCGAAGGAGAGCCACGGCGTGTTTCTGCGCATGCAGAATCAGGCGCTGTTCGGCCCAGGGTCGGCGGACATCGCCGAGCAGAGCGTTGCGATCGTCGAGCAGCTCGGCACCATTCTGGATCGCATGGACCTCCCGGTGAAGGTCTCCGGTCACACTGACAACGTGCCGATCCGCTCGGCCGTGTTCCCGTCGAACTGGGAGTTGTCGGCGGCCAGGGCCGCAGGGGTCGCCCGCATTCTGGTGTCCCGTGGCCACGACCCCGCATCGGTCGGAGTGGAGGCCTTTGGGGAGTACCGCCCGGTGACAAACAACGACAGCGAGGAGGGGCGGGCCCAGAACCGGCGTGTGGAGCTCTACTTCGGCCGGCTTTCGGTCGAAGCGGCGTTGGACCAGCGGGGCGAGCTCCCCGTGGGCGACCAACCGGACTCGGAGGAGGGCGCTGAGGGTGCTGAGGGTGCTGAGGCTCCGGCGTCCTGACGGGACCTTCCTCGTGGAATGTCACGAATTCCCCTCAGCAACCGTCTTTAGGTTGACGGAACTAGGTTCAGCAGGCGCAGGAGGCAGACATGCCGCGGTTCATGATTGGCACTCTTACGGTCACCTCGGCATGTCTCGGGTATCTCCTCGCCACCCTCTGGGACCGCCCCCGACGCGACGGGACGAACCTCGCTTCGGTGGACCTATCGAGGCCGGAATC